>CAYNRD010000009.1:0-14019 GCA_964399515.1 uncultured Mycobacteriaceae bacterium
GCCGTGGTGGCGGGCGAGGTCAAGACCCTGGCCGGGCAGACCGCCAAGGCCACCGAGGAGATTTCCGGCCAGATCCAGCGCATCAACGAGGCGACCGGCGAGGCGGTGACCGCGATCCGGGGCATCGGCGAGACCATCGGCGAGATGAACGCCATCACCGACTCGATCGCCGAAGCCATGCGCGAACAAGAACAGCGCACCCGGGAGATCGCCCAGAACGTCGCCGACGCGGCGGCGGCGACCAACTCGGTCAGCTTCTCGATCACCGGCGTCGCCGACGCCGCCGGCGAGACCGGCCAATCCGCCGGGGAGTTGCGCGACCAGGCCGCCACCCTCGCCTCCCAAGCCGGCGACCTGCGCCTGGCCGGCCAACGCTATTTGGACGAAATGCGGTAAGTCGTCGAGGCGCGGTTAGAAATCCGAACAGCGGCCATCGACTTCCCAGTCGCCATAGCGGGTGGGCTCCGCCTTCTTGGTGCCGCCAACCTCACCCGGCTTCTGGGGCGCGCCCTCGGTCGGTCGCCCGGTGCGGATGTCGATGCGGTCCCGGTCGGAGGCGGAGGTGTGGGGTGCGTCGCGGTTTGCCATGCTGCGCGATATGGACCCAATGTCCGCCCATGTCCAGGGCTGCCCGTATCCTTGATCGCCTCCGCCCCCATGGCGGGCTTTCGGCGTTCTTCTTGCTCACGTCCGCTTGAGCGTTGATTCGGATTGCACTCGCTTCTTCCAGGATTTTTACGGTCTCCGCCGCGAAACGCTCATTCTTGAGCCCCTTGTTCTTCAAGTGCTCCTGAAGCATGTCCAGGGCGCCGCCCACCTTCTGCCGCAATTCGTCGCCAACGGTCGTGCCTCCTTCGGGGTCCAGTTCGATTGCGCTGAGCGTTTTGACAGCCTTCAGGATTTGTCCCTGTATAGACTGGCGTTGAGCAGCTCTGTCTTCCGTTTCGGGGAGCAAGCTTGAGGGGTTGCGGATCTCAACATCCCGTTTGCCTTGGGCCAGCTGGTGAGTAACCTCCAGAAACACGTCGATTACGCGGTCGGTCGCCAGCTTGGCCCGTTCGTTCTCCATGATGGTGGCCAGCCGGATGACGCCTTTTTGAGTGTAGACCCTGAGCGGAGCACGACTGCCGCCCCGTCCAGGTTTTGGGATCACCCCGTGTGATCTCAAAAACTCTTCTTCCTCAGGGGCCAGCAGGAACGTGTGTTGGTCAGTAAAGAAGCCCTTGTTTCGGGCGACGGTCTGGTTCACCTCCCGCGTTTCGACATCGAAGGCCTGCGCGACGCTGGAGGCCAGCATCACAGGCTGGTTTCGCACCATCAGCACGGGATTGTTTTCATCCATGATGCTGCCTTACAGAACCGCGACCGTGTGATAATCCCTGGCCGATATACGCTTGGACGTGAAAACTAACACTGTTATTGGATAGGGTGGCCACTTTATCATCGGACCACACCTTTAAATATTGCTCATCCTCGTATGATTCTTGAGATCACTCCCAGTGATGTCAAACTGGCCACGGGCCCGAAATCGCCGGTTACACAAACCGACCGCGCTTGGTCGTCGCGCGCCCACGGGTGCCGTGCCATCGGGCTTCGATGTCCTTATCTGGTGCTTGAACAGTGATAGCGACCGTCACACATGATGGCGGACCTGAACACGGGACGAGGAGACCATGAGCACGACCAAGACCGCGATCCTGCTGGCGGCAATGACCGCCTTGTTCATGGTGGTGGGCTTCGCCTTGGGCGGGGAGGCCGGCATGGTGATCGCGCTGGTGGTCGCGGCCGGCATGAACGTGTTTTCGTACTGGAATTCCGACAAGATGGTGTTGCGGATGTACGGTGCCCGCCAGGTCGATGACCGGACGGCACCGGACCTGGTCGGCATGACCCGGCAACTGGCTGAGCGCGCACAGCTGCCCATGCCCAAGGTCTACATCATCGACAGCCCGCAGCCGAACGCCTTTGCGACCGGTCGCAACCCGGAAAACGCCGCCGTTGCGGCCACCACCGGGTTGTTGAACGGTCTGAGCCGGGAGGAGGTTGCCGGCGTGATGGCGCATGAGCTGGCGCACATCAAGAACCGGGACACCCTGATCATGACCGTCACCGCCACCTTGGCGGGGGCGCTGTCGATGCTGGCCAATTTCGGGCTGTTCTTCGGCGGCAACCGCAACAGCCCGCTGGGCATCGTCGGCGTGCTGGCCATGGCGATCCTGGCCCCCATGGCGGCCGGGCTGGTGCAAATGGCGATCAGCCGGACGCGGGAATACGCCGCCGACCGGGAAGGGGCGGCGATCTGCGGCAACCCGCTGTGGCTGGCCGCGGCCCTGGAGCGCATCCAGGGGGCGGCCTCCCGCATCGACTACCACGCCGCCGAGCGCAACCCGGCGACGGCGCATATGTTCATCATCAACCCGCTGCACGCCAACAAGGTGGATAATCTGTTCTCCACCCACCCCAACACCGCGAACCGGGTCGCGGCGTTGAAGCAGATGGCATCGGGCGGCATGCCGTCCGCGCCCCCGTCCCGGCCCACGGCCCGCCCGGCGCCGGGGCGGGGCAGCGTGCCCCGGGCCGGCGCCCGCCCTTGACGACGGCTCGCCCGGCGGCCCGCCCGTCGGCCCCGGCACAGCCCAGCGGCCTGGCGGCTCGGCGCGTCGCCTTGGACATGCTGGTCGCGGTCCTGGACCGGGGCCATCCGCTCGATCAGGCCTTGGCCCAGGACCCGATTTTGACCGGCCTGGACGCCCGGGACCGGGGCCTGGCCCACGTCATGCTGCGGACGGTGCTGCGCCGGCGGCGGCAGCTGGATGCGCTGATTGATGGGGCGATGGAACGGCCCCTGGCCAAATCGGCCGCCCGGACCCGCCACATCCTTGGCCTGGGGCTGGCGCAGATGGTGTTCCTGGGCACGCCCGCCCATGCCGCCGTCGCCCTGTCGGTGGCGCTGGCGGCCGAGCACAAGGCCAGCCGGCCGTTCAAGGGGCTGATCAACGCCGTGCTGCGCCGCCTGGCCCGGGAGGCGCCGGCGCGCATTGACGCCCAGGCCCAGGAGGCCGGGCGCCTGAACACCCCCGATTGGCTGTACGCCCAATGGCGGCAGGATTTCGGCGCCGACCGGGCCGCCCGCATCGCGGACGCCCATCTGGCCGAGCCGCCCCTCGACCTGACGATCAAGGACCGGGGTGCGGCCGCCGCCTGGGCCGACCGGCTGGGAGGCACGCTGGTGCCGACCGGATCGGTGCGGTTGACCCGGCCCGGCCCGGTGCCGGAGCTGGCCGGCTTTTCAGACGGCGCCTGGTGGGTGCAGGACGCGGCCGCAGCCCTGCCGGCGATGCTGCTGGGCGATGTGGCGGGCAAGACCGTCCTGGACATGTGCGCCGCACCTGGCGGCAAGACCGCCCAGTTGGCCAGCCTGGGCGCCGTCGTCACGGCCCTGGACAGCGATGCCGACCGGCTGGCCCGGGTATCGGAAAACCTGGCCCGCCTGTCCCTGACCGCGACGGTGATGGAGGCCGATGCCACCGCCTACCGCCCCGACCAGCCCTTCGACGCCGTGTTGCTGGACGCGCCCTGCGGGGCTACCGGCACCATCCGCCGCCACCCGGACCTGCCTTGGCGGCGGCGGCACGGCGATGACGGCCGGCTGCGGGTCGTGCAGGCCCGGCTGTTGGACGCGGCCTTGGACCTGGTCCGGCCGGGCGGGCTGGTGGTCTACGCCACCTGTTCCCTGGACATGCGGGAGGGGGAAGACCAGATCGCGGCCCTGCTCGACCGGCGGCGCGACGTGGCGCGACAGCCCGTGACGGACCAGGACGTGCCCGGCCTGTCCGACGCGGTGACCGAAACCGGCGAGCTGCGCCTGCTGCCCTGCCATTGGGCGGTCCAGGGCGGCATGGACGGCTTTTTCATCAGCCGGTTGCGGCGGGGTTAGGTTGCTGATATCGGGCGGAAATGTCCCGCCCAACGCCGCTCCGTCCCGCGCCGCCCGGCGCCCCGGCCTTCGGGGCCACAGCTGCCCTGCGGCGCTGGTTCGGCCCCGCCTATGACTGGCGGCTGGGCTGGCCGCGGCCGGACGGGCCAAAACTGCTGCCGGTGGACCCTTGGCCCGGCGACGCCGTGTCCGGCAGCACCTGGCTGGCCGATCCCGGCCGGGCCGATCCCGCCTTCGGCGATCACGGTTTCGCCTGGCTGCGGGACCTGCGCGCGGTCGGCGGTGATGAGGCGCGACACATCGGCCGGCAGTGCATCCTGGACTGGGTCGGCCGGCACGGCCGCTGGCATCCGGACGCTTGGGCGCCGGCCGTCACCGGCGCGCGGCTGCAATCCTGGCTGTATGGGTATGAGTTCTTCCTGGGCGCGGCCGACGATGACAGCCGGGCCCGGGTGCTGCAAAGCGTGGCGCGCCAAATCCGTCACCTGGCCTGGCACCGCCCGCCCGCCACGCCCGGTGCTGGGCTGGCGGCGGCGTTGGGGGTGGTGTTCGGCCGGCTGGCGCTGGAGGGACGGGTTGCCCCCGAAACGGAGCTGGAGCCGGCGCTGGCGGCGATCGGGCGGTCGCTGCTGGATGACGGCCTGCATGTCAGCCGGTCGCCCGCCGTGCATCTGGCGGTGTTGGCCGATGTGGTGGGCCTGCGGGCGCTGTTGGTGCAGGCGGACCTGGCGGTGCCCTTGGCGCTGTCGACGGCGATCGACCGCATGGCGCCGGTCGCCCGCATGCTGCGGCACGGCGACGGCGGCCTGGCCCTGTTCCACGGCCGGGCCCAGCATCGGATGCCTGGCCTGGTGTCGGGCGCGGTCGACCGGGTTTCGAATGAAGGTCGGCCCGCCGTGACCGATGCGGTGATCGCCCGGGCCGACCGAGACCCTGCCGGCCCGCCGGGACCGCTGCGGCGACCGCCCGGGCCGGCGGGCGCGGCCGGCCGCCCCGGCACCTGCCGGACGGCGGCTGCTCCCGGCTGGCGGCGAACCGGACACTGGTGGTCCTGGACAGCGGTCCCGCCATGGACGACGGGCACGCGGCACCCGGTGCGGTCGAGATCTCCGTCGGGCGCGAACGGCTGGTGACCAATTGCGGCATCTGGCCCCAGGCCCGGTCGGAGGCGGACCGGGCCTGGGCCGAGGCCCTGGCGGGCGCCAGCGCCCATTCGACCCTGATCGCCGACGAGACCCTGCCCGAGCCCGCCGCGGTGCCGACCCAGGCGCCGTCCCAGGCGCCCATGCCCGGCACAGCCATCGCCGAGGATGGCCTGGAGGCCCACGCCCTGAGTGCTGGCTATCTGGCCCGGCTGGGCCTGATCCATGCCCGGCGGCTGCGGCTGAGCGCGGTGGGTGACCGGATCGAGGGCGAGGATCGCATGGCGCCACCGACCGGCATCGCCACCGGCCCCGGCCATCGCGGCGGCACGCGGGTCCATGTTCGCTTCCATCTGCATCCAGCCGTGCGGGCGTCGGTGATCCAGGACGGCCAGGCGGTCCTGTTGCGCCTGGCCAGCGGCATCGGCTGGCGCTTCGAGGCGGACTTCGACGCCCAGGGGGGCGATCTGGCGGTGGCCGACAGCGTCTATTGCGGGGGCGGTGCCGGGGCTGGCGCCTTTCCGCGCAAAACCCATCAAATTGTTCTCACCACCCGGACGGTCGGCGAAGGTTTGGCGCTGTCCTGGCGGTTTTCAAGGGAACGCAAGGCCTGACCCCCGGCATACCTTGGGATACGCGGAACGAATCTCGTCGCCTGGATCGGCAGGTTTGAGTAATAAAATACCGTTCCTTGACGAATCGAGAGTGTGCCCCTTGCCGTGATTTGCTGTCAGGGTGCGAGTCTGCCGATGGTCGGTGCCGGCGGGCGCGGCGACCATGGCCGGGGTGATGGTTTGGGCGGTGGGTTGTGGACCTGATCGAAAGTGAAATCCGGTACGACCTGCTGACCCAACGGGCCACCCGCTGGCGCCTGGTGCGCAGTTACGAGGAAAAGCTGGACGCGGTCGAGGAGGCGCAGCGCCTGATCGCCGAGGATCTGGCGGAAAGCGTCCGGGTCGATCTGGTCCATATCCTGCCCAGCCATCGCTTCCAGTCCCGGGTGATCAGCTACCAGCTGCCGCTTGAGGAAATGGTCGATAAGGAGCACATGCCGATCGAGGGCGTGGTGTCCTCGGCACGGATGTGCGCCCGGCTGGACCAAGTGTTCAACGATCCGTCGCGGGCGATGATCGGCGACCTGTTGTACCCCTATCTGCGCACCGCCTGCCTGACACCGATCGAGCTGATGCACAACGAGGCGCATCTGCGGCACCTGTCCGAACAGGGCACCATGCGCCAATCGGCGATCCAGCGCGCCGCGGTGGCGCTGGCCCACACGACGTCCATGCCGGTCGCCCAACGGATCCGGCACATGAACCAGCTGGCCTCGGACCTGTACGCGCTGATCACCGATACCGAGCGGTTGCCGCCGCTGAGCGTGGCGCCCGGCGGGCTGGGCGACACCATCGCCCGGGCGCGCCAGGACACCGATGACGAGCTGCTGATGCGCATGCGGGTGTTCCGGGCCATCGCACGGCATTTGGAGGGCACCAAGACCTTCGCCGGCAAATTGCGCGGGCTGGAGGAGCTGTGCACCACCGACCCCAATGTGGAAGAGCTGGTCTTCATCGACACCCTGGTGGCCGAGATCTTCCAGTTGGACCTGCTGGGCCTGCCCCAGGACGCCAGCCGCATGGCGGTGATGCAGCGGATCCTGAGCCTGCACCAGGGGGTCGATCCGCGCGTGCCCGACGGCGAGCCCAGCGACACGCCCCTGATCATGGGCCGCATCGCCATCGGCCTGTTCCCCCGCGCCCGCTATGCCCTGCATGAACGGCTGCGGGTGGAAATGAGACGGGCGGAGCCGTTCGTGCCCGGCAGCGACACGGTGCGCGAATTGCAGGCCGTCCAGATCTTGTTGAGCGAGGTGGAGAACGGCCCCGGCATGTTGAGCGGGGATGAATTCCTGCTCTACGCCATCAAACACAAGGCCTCCATGGCGATCTCCGCCGATTATCTGGAACGGTTGCTGGCGCCGCTCGACAGCGGCATCGACCGGGCCCGCAAGCTCATGGAACTCGCCCCCCTGGTGCCGGGGCGGGACAACAAGACCCGTCTGGCCGACCACATGCGCCTGATCCTGTCCCCGACGGTGCTGATGCGCGGCCTGCCCGACCGGGGCAACCGCATGGCCTGGTTCCCGACCTTCGCCAAGATCGGCCTGGAGTTGGAGCGCTTGGACGTGGACGAGGCGCTGCGCAAGGAATTGGTGGCGTTGATCGACAATGTGTTGGTCGAGATCGTGCGCAACGACCTGCTGCGCGGGCCCCGGATCCCGGGCAAGTGGACGGCGGACCTGATCCGCCTGGCCATCGGCAGCCCGATCCCGCCGGGCGAGGCCAAGGAGCTGCTGCGTCAGCAATTGGTGCTGGCCTCCCGCCACAAGGAAAACTTCGCCGCAGCCATCCGCAAATTTCCCGAACGCAGCCGCGGTATGGTGTTGGAACGGCTGAAAAACCTGCTGGCCAGCAGGAAGACCGAAGTATGAGAGCGGTTGGGTCCAGGTTCGATATACTGTCCCCATATCTTGGCTGCGGGTCATGACCGTGACGGTCACCCTGCCCGGGCCGGGCGAGGACCGGCAGGCCGGACGGCGGTTCGCCGAAGCCAAGCAGATCAACCCGAGCGACATCAGTCATATGGCCAAGCAGGCGGCGGCGGCGGGTCGCCCGCCGGACTACGTGCTCGGCATGGCCGATTTCGTCTGCGACGTTTACCCGAACGCTTGGGCGGGGTTCTATGTCCGGGGCACGGTGGCGCTGAAAAGCAACGCCGCCGATGCTGGTCTGCGGGATTTGCGACGGGCGTCGGCCCTGGCGCCGAACAACACGCGGTTGATGGCGGTCCTGGGTGCCGCCCTGCGCGGCACGGGCGACACGGCGGCGGCGGTGACGCTGTATCAGCGGCATCTGCAGAAAAGCCCGCGCACCCCGAACATACTGTGCAATCTCAGCGTCGCCCTGTCGGAACTGGGCCGGCTGGAGGAGGCCGAAGCGGCCGCCCGCCAAGCGGTGACCGTCAAGCCGGACATGATCGAAGGCTGGATCAATCTGGCCGCCGCCGCCCGTCTGCAACAGAAACTACGCCCCGCCCTGGACGCCTTGGACAAGGCGCTGGCGATTGATCCGGTAAACCCTAATGCGCTCACCGGTAAGGCCCTGATCCTGTCGGAGTTGGGCCACTACGAAAAGGCCGGGAAAATCGCCCGCGCGGTCACCAAGATCGAGCCCGGCTTTGTCGATGCCTGGGCCGTCGCCGCGGCCAGCGAGGTTTTCGAGGGCAGACCGGCCAACGCGGCGACACTGCTGTGCCAGAACAAGGCCGTGCGCCAAACCCGCTTGGCGACGACGGTCTTGGCCTTCGCGGTGGCGCTCAACCGTCAGACCGATGACGCCAGGCGGCTGTTGGCGCCCGTGTCACCGCAAACGGACGCCGAGCGCCTGTTCCACGCCCTGGCCAGCGCCCAGGCCCTGATCGGTGAGGACCGGCATGGGGACGCGCGGGCGCTTTTGGACCGGATCGACGGGCCCTTGGGACGCAACCTGCACCTGCTCCGCATGCGCCTGGCCACCGCCACCGACCCCGAGGCGCGGGACAGGATGGAGCGTGACGTCATCACCGCGGTGCTGGCCGCCGATCCCGAACACCGCGCAGCCCGCTTGGCAATGTCTTACGAACCGTTGCGAGACGGACGCTGGCGCGACGGCGCCGATGACTACGGACACCGACATGTCGTCAATCACAGGATCGATATCACCGCCTTCGTCGATCGCCGCGTGACCCATGACCGGATCCTGGACGCGCTGCGGGCGCCCGGCTCGATCGTGATTTGGGCCGAACAGGCGCTGGGCGACCAGATCCTGGCCATTCGCGCGGTCAAACACGCGATCGCGGCCCACCGGCCGAAAGGCCCCATTGCCTTCGCGGTCGCGGCCGGGCTCGTGGACCTGTTCCGGCGGTCCTTGCCGGAGCTTCAGGTGATGTCCCATGAAGAGGCCACCGACGGATATTTCGATGTCGGGCTGTATGCCTTCGACCTGATCTTCGCCCTGGGCTGGACGCCGGCCGATATCCGTCCCGAAAGCGGTGTGCTGATCCCGAACCCGGACCTGGTGGCGGACTGGCGGCATCGGCTGCGGGACCGGTACGGCCCCAACCCGGTCGTGGCGCTGATTTGGGGCGGCAGCCGATTGGCCAAGGCCGACCAGATGCGCAGCATCCCGGCCACCGCGTTCCGGGGCTTCGCCAACACCCCGAACGTCACCCTGATCAATCCCATGTACCGGTCCGATGGTGACATCGGGTCGGGGGTCGTGGTTCACAAGCTGGGTTCCGAACTGCACGGCTTCGATGCCGTGGCGGCCGTGATGGCCAATTGCGCCCATGTGGTGTGCTGTGACAGTGGGGCCGGCGTGCTGGCCGGTGCCATTGACACCCCCACGCAGTTCCTGACCATGGATCCGCCCTATTGGCTGTGGGGGCCCAAGCAGTCACCCTGCGTGTGGTACAAGAGCTGGACCCTGCTGCACAAACAGCCGGGCGACTGGTTCCAGACCGTTGAGGTGGCCCGCCGAAACGTCGAGGCCAATTTGCCACCCCCCGCCGCCCCCGCGCCGTGAGCCCCATTTGCGGACACTGTCGACAGAGACCGCCGTGTATCCTGTTCCCGATTATCGGTC
This sequence comes from uncultured Mycobacteriaceae bacterium, assembly GCA_964399515.1. GTDB lineage: Bacteria > Pseudomonadota > Alphaproteobacteria > DSM-16000 > Inquilinaceae > CAYNRD01. Next base: position 9,759 of record CAYNRD010000009.1, read on the forward strand.
CGAACGTACCGTTACACCAATGCTCATTAATCGAAACCGATCAATGCGCAGCCCTCAAACGCCGGGCACGTGCCTCCGCACGCTTGGCTTCTGCGGCATAGGCCGCGCGGCGCGGTCGCGCCGTCCAATGCCCTAGGCGTAAAGCTCATTGGGCATTGGTCTTAGATCAGGATTGGGCTGGCGCTTGGCTTTTGCCTAAGCAGATCGGCGATCACCTCAAGGCCGCGTTGCACGCGGTCTTCGCTGACTTCATGGCTGACGCAGACGCGGATCGCTTCGGGGGCATCCCGGGCGGCGTGCGCGAAGCGACGCCCTTCGGTGACCAACACGCCCCTCCGCGCGCATTCCGACACAAAGACATCGGCGCGCCACCCCTCAGGGAGGGACAGCCATACGTGATGGCCATTGCCCACCATACGGGCGGTTGGGCCGAAGGTGTCGGCGACCAGGCCCTGGCGGCGTGACGCAAACGCGCGCTGTCTGATCGCGAGCCCCTGCGCCGTTCCGTCCAAGATCAATCGGGTGGCAATCTCCAACGTCGTTGGCGGTGTCATCCAAACGCTTAGATTGACGGCATGGTGAAGGGCCGCCGCGATTTTCGGTGGGGCCTTTACAAATCCGACCCGCAACCCCGGCGCCACGGCCTTGGACAGGCTGGTCACGTAAAGGGTGTGTTCCGGCGCGCCGCGGGCAATGGGCGATGGCTTGTCGCGTTCGAGCGGCCCGAACACATCGTCCTCGATGATGAGCACATCGTGCCGACGCGCGATCATGGCGATGTCCTGGCGCCGTGTGGCTGACAGGGTGACAGCGGTTGGGGCTTGCAGCGTCGGCGTCAGATAAAAGGCACGCGGATTGGCCGTTTTGCACCACGCTTCGAATGCTTCTGGCAGCACTCCGGCCCCGTCCATCGCGACTGCGCCGGTTTTCAGGTCCAGCCGCTCGGCCATCGCCAGAACCGGCGTATAGGTCAAGGCCTCGGTCAACAGCAAGTCACCGGGCCTAAGCAGGGCCATCAAGGCGCAAAGGATGCCATGTTGGCCGCCAATCACGGGCACGACACACGTCATGTCGGCGTCGATGCCGCAGCCCTTCAGCCACCGAAGGCCGGCTTCGCGATGGCGCGCAAGATCGGCCTCCGTTTGATAATCCAGAAGTGTCGCAAGATGCGTGTCATTGGCGATGTCCAACATGACTCTGCGGATCGACCGTTCCGCAAGACCGGCCATCGGCAGGTTTCTTGACAGGTCAATCGGCCCGCCGACCGGTCGCCTCAGGGACTCCGGTTCGCCGATGTCCGGATCGATTGGTGACCGCACAAACGTCCCTCGGCCCACTTCGCCCCTCAAAAGGGCACGCTTGATCGCCTCCGCGTAGGCGCGGCTGGTCGTGTTTGGGGAGACCTTCAGCCGATAGGCCAAGTCGCGATGCGGCGGAAGCTTGGTGCCTGCCGGCAACCGACCGTCCGCGATCGCCTCCGCCATGGCGTCGACGATCCGCAAATACTTGGGACCGCGGCGTTCCGAAAGGTCAGGAGTCCAAATTGCCATCAGATCAATCTTTCTATTGCACCCTCAAAATCTGAATGCAATCAATCCATAAATCAATGCAATCTGTGGTATTTGAGATGGCTGTTGGCTTATCATCCGTGGGCAAGGGCGTCGGCCTTTCGCTGGTCAGTCTCGCCTTGCTTGGGGTGATGCCAATCGTCGCCAGCCTTCGGCCCTCCGAAGTGGGTGCGCTCAGCTTCGCGTTCGCACTCTCGGTTTGGCAGGTGGTCTTCGCTGCCCCCGTGCTCGCGCTTGAACTGCATCGCGGAACCAAGGGCGTTTTTGGGCTGGCGCTGTCCGGCCTGGAAAGGCGCCGGATGATCCGTGTCGTGCTGTTCACCGGCGCGCTCTTTGGCGCGTCCACCTATCTGTACGTGCTCGGGGTTGAAAAGGCCGGAGCCACCAACGCGGCGATTGCCATCCAAGCTTACCCGCTGTTTGCCATCCTATGGGAAAGCGTGTTCTTAAACCGTCGGAAAACCCGAATTGAACTGAGCCTAACGGCCATCCTGATTGGTTCCCTCTATTATCTGGGTACTGGCGGTACATTCCTGATGTCCGGAATGTCACCCTGGTTCTTGGTATCCCTGGGCGTCCCATTCCTTTGGAGCATTGCGCACGTCATCATCAAGGAAGAGCTGAACAACACCCCAATCACACCGGCACAAGTAACATTTTTCCGAGTCACTATTTCGACAATATTTCTTTTTTTCATTCTAGCAATCGTGACGCCTTCGGCTTTTGAAATCGCCGGAAAAGCGATTTTTCAAATCATGTCTTTGGTCATGGGGCTGATTTATTTTTTGGAGTTATTGGTTTGGTTTTATGCCGTAAAATATATTGATGTTTCCTTCGCCAGTTCGATCACGACGCCTTGGCCAGCGCTCACCATGGTCCTCGCGGTCCCGGTCCTTGGGGATGAGATCGCGGGTCACCAAGTCGTGGCACTCGCCGTGGTCGTCGCCTGCATCTACGGTTTGACCATCGCCGGCGTGCGCAAAGCCCGTGTCGCGCCATCCGCGGTGAAGTAGGCTGCCTTGGCGGACCCTCTGCTCACGCGGTCTCGGGGACTGGGATGGCGTCGCGCAGGCGGTCCAAACGGTGTTCCAACGCCTGCTTGGCGTCGGGCTCCAAGGGAGTGTCCAGCACACGGTTCTTGGCCAGGATCAGGGCGCGCCGCTTGTCCTGGGGGGCCCGGAACATGGCCGTGAACGCGATCGGATTGCGGGCCTCCTTCATGGTTTCCAGCAGCAGGCGGTGGATGTCGGCGGCATGGTCGGCGCCGATTTCGCTTTCGAGCAGATCCAGCAGCAAGATCATCTCCGACCAGGCCGTGCGGGCGTAATGGATCACGCCCTGGATGCTCTGGCGCATGCCGGCACCCCCGCCGGTGTTGCGGATGCGGGCATAGCGCTCGACCAGCGCCGCCGCCATGTTCGGCCCGCCCAGGGTGCCGTAGGGGGCCGAGAGTTTGTGGATCAGGTCGCTCAGCAGCTGGATCTGGGCGTTCTCATCATCCTGGGACAGGGCTTGGGCGCTTTTCAGGGCCCGCCGGATGCGGTCGAAGATCACCTGGCGGGTATCGACCATCTTGCCCGACGCCATCAGCCGGCTGAGCTTCAGGGCGAAGGCCTTTTCGTCGAGCCGCTCCAGCGTGCCTTCGGACAGGCTGGCCAGGTTGTGGATCGCCTGGGCCAGGTTGCGCATCTGCCCCAAGGTCTCCGCCACCACCTGGCTGGAGGTCAGGGTGTCGGCGATGAACAGGTCCAACAGGCGATAGGCATCGGGCGTCGGCTCTTCCCGGTCGGCCGATTCCACCAGCACCACCAGCTTGCCGTACAGATCCCGGAGCGCGCAGGTCTCCCGGCAGATGGCGACACCGGCCAAGTATTGCCGGGTGAATTGGTCGCTTTCGTAGCTTTCCAGCCGCGCCAGCAATTCCACGACTCCGGCGTCGCGGTTGAACAGCGGCAAGTCCCGCCGCGCCTCGGCCCGTTTGTTGATCCGCAAGGTGTCGTTGACCATACTCTCCATGGCCTTCAGCCGCGCCTTGGCATCCCCGCCGGTGTCGCCGGCCTGGACCGACGCCACCTTGGACAGCGCCGAATGCAACAGCGCGTCGGCGTCATAGACCCGCTTCAGCTCCCGGAAGTTGTGCAGCAGCTCGGCGGCGGTCACGCCGTTCTTGTCCATGAACGGGCGGATGATCCGGTTGACCGCGATGCGCGCGTCGACCGCGAACAGATCGACCCGGTCATTGCAGTACGGCACCACATCGATGGCGGCGGCGACATTGGCGTTCGTCTCCCGCATCTGGGCCTGTTTTTCGAACACCACCTGTTCGAATTCCCGCCCCGTGATGCCCTTGCGTTGGCGGACCACCTTGACCGCCTCATAGGTGCCCCGGCCCAACAGCTGGGTCGCCAGCATCACCGCCATATCCTCGGCCATGACCACGGAATGGATCGACCAGCGCCCCTCATGGCTGGTCTGCACCTCGAAACTGGTGGTGCTGAACATTCTTGGTGATCCTTCAGAGGCCGCATGCACATGCCGGCGACGCTAATCTACGCCCAAAGCCGTGATGCCCTCAATGCCAGCGGTGGTCAGCGGCCCCCCAAGGGCGCTACACCCGGCCCGGCCCCACCCACCCCGAAACCCGCCGGGAACACCCGCCCATGACCGTCATCCGCCCCCGCCGCGCCTTGATC
>CAYNRD010000010.1:0-13970 GCA_964399515.1 uncultured Mycobacteriaceae bacterium
GCTGCCATTCACCCCTCGGCCAAAGGCGCCCATCAACTGGCCCATGGTCGCCCCCAGCCACAGGAAGCCCAGCTGGGGGTCCGGCTCGCGCACGAATTCGACCAGGAACCGGAACAGCCCGTAGCCGATCCAGAACGCGCCCGCGATCAGGCCGTAGCGAAGGCGCACCGTGTTCGAGCGCGCCATCAGCCACAGCACCACGAACAGCACCCGCCCCTCCAGCCCGGCTTCATACACCTGGCCCAGGAGGCGCGGCACGCCGCCGCCGGTGGGAAAGATCACCGCCCAGGGCACGTCGGACGGGCGGCCGAACAGCTCGGAATTGACGAAATTGGCCAGCCGGCCGAAGAACAGCCCGATCGGCGCCGCCGCCGCCACCAAATCCCCCATCGCCCACGGCGAATAGCCATGCCGGCGCGCCAGGATGACCACGGCCAGCATCACCCCCAGCAGCCCGCCGTGGAAGGCCATGCCGCCTTCCCAGATCTTGAGGGCGTCCAGGGGATTCTCCAGGTAGAAGGACGGGTTGTAGAACAGCACATAGCCCAGCCGGCCGCCGACCACGGTGCCGATGATCGCCCAGGTCAGGAATTGCTCCAGCGCCCGTTCGTCCGGCCCGCGCCACGCATAGGGGGCCGTGCGGATCAGGTGCACGCAGTACCGCCAGCCCAGCAGGAACCCCGCGATATAGGCCAGGGAATACCAGCGCAGCTCCAAAGGGCCCAGGGACACCGCCACCGGATCCAGCCAGGCGGGAAAGGCAATGGCGGCGGTGAACACGGGTGCGGTACCCTCCGGTTGGCGGCGTGCGATGGTGCAGCGCGTTGATGGCAGGTCCCCGAAATGGGATCAATGGGGGACGAGCCAAGTTTGTGAGCCCACAGTTGCGGAGGGAAACGCCATGGCGGCGCGACAAGTCCTGGAAGATTTGGGTCGGGTGGCCTCGGGGGCCTTGGGCACCCTGTCCGGCACCCGGGATCAGGTGGAAAGCCTGGTCAAGGCCCGGCTGGACCGGGTGATCGACCGGCTGGACCTGGTCAGCCGGGAGGAGTTCGAAACCGTGCGCGCGGTGGCGTCGAAGGCACGGGCCGAGCAGGAGGCGCTGTCCGCCCGGGTGGCGAAGCTGGAGGCCAAGCTGGCGGCACTGGCCCCGGCCGGGGACGCGGCCCCGGCGGCCAAGCCCGCCGCCAAGCCGAAGACCCCGCGCAAACGCGCCAGCCGCACCGCGAAATCGGCGGACCCGGCCCCGGATTCGAAACAATAGACTCTGGGAAATCGGTTGCCAGGCAAACAGGCGCTGTGACACGGTACCGATAGTGGTCCGTGAATCGGAAAACACAACATATCGCCGGCGACCCCAAGGGCTGTGGCCACGGGATCCATCGGCGGGCGCGTAATGAGGGGGCCGATTCCCGGGATGCACAGACGGTCCCGCCCCAGCCGATGCTGGGGCCGGGGCACCCACCTGCCGCTCCGCGCCGTGGTCCCGTCCCCGACCGCGCGCCGGGGTCCGGCCGAGCCGTGAGGGCGCGACCGCCATGACCTTGTCCACCCTGGAACGTAGTGTTGAGACCCGCAACCCGCTCGACCTTGTCGAAGAAATGGTCTCCGTCAACGAGTGGATTTTCGAGCGCACCGGTGTTGATGAGTTGTTCGCGGAAACCGCCGGGCAGTGGTGCACCTACCGCATGTTCTTCTTGTGGCAGGAGGATCTGGCGGCGCTGCAATTCACGGTCCAGTTCGACATGCGCGTGCCGGACAAGCGCCGGGCGGCGGTGTGCGAGCTGCTGGCGGCCCTGAACGAAAAGCTGTGGTTGGGCCATTTGGAAGTGGACGGCGACGAGAAAACGCCGATGTTCCGCCACACCATGCTGATGCGCGGGGCGCCCGGCATGTCGGTCGAGCAAGCCGAGGATCTGCTGGACATCGCGCTGACCGAATGCGACCGGTTCTACCCGGCGTTCCAGTTCTGCATCTGGGGCGGCCGTTCGGCGGCGGACAGTCTGAACTCCGCCATCCTGGACACGGTGGCCGAGGCCTGACCGAACCCGGCCGGGATCAAGCAAGGGGTTTGGCATGAACACCGTCGCCCTGGTCGGCTGCGGCAAGATGGGCGGGGCGATGCTGGCGGGCTGGCTGTCCTCCGGCGTTGTCCAGCACATCACCGTCATCGACCCCGAACCCCTCGACCGGATGCGCATCGACGCCCGGATCGGGCTGGTCAGCCAGTTTTCCAGACTGGACGACCTGCCCGATGATCTGGACCCCGACATCGTGGTGGTGGCGGTCAAGCCGCAGATCCTGGATGTCATGGCGGCCCAGCTGTCGGTGCTGACCCATCAGGGGGCGACGGTGCTGTCGGTGGCGGCCGGCAAGCGCATCGCCGATTTCCAAGCCTGGTTGGGCCGGGAAACCCCGGTGGTGCGCGCCATGCCGAACACGCCCAGTGCCGTTGGGCGCGGCGCCAGCGTGCTGGTGGCAGCCCCCCAGGTCCCGGTCCAGATGCGCAATGCCTGCGCCCAGCTGATGGCGGCGGTCGGCACCGTGGACTGGGTGGAGGACGAGGCGTTGCTGGACGCGGTCACCGCCGTATCGGGTGGCGGGCCGGCCTATGTGTTCCTGCTGGCCGAAGCCTTGGCCGAAGCGGGCATCAAGGCGGGCCTGCCCGCCGATCTGGCCCGGCGGATCGCCACGCAGACCGTCAGCGGTGCCGGGTATCTGATGGCCGAAACCGGGGAGGATCCGGCCCAGTTGCGCCGCAACGTCACCAGCCCCAACGGCACCACCCAGGCGGCCCTGGAGGTGCTGATGGCCGATGACGGCATCCAGCCAGTGCTGGACCGCGCGGTCACCGCCGCCGCCGCCCGCTCCCGCGCCCTGGCCGGCTGACCCGCCCCCAGCCCCGCCACCGGCGATGCCGATCGGCCATGCCACGCCACCGCATGTCGCCACCAGCCGGGATCTGCTACAGCAGGTGTTGGTGGGGTCGGGCCGGTCATCGGTGGGTCGCGACGCATTTCAAGGACAGGTGATATGGCGAAAACACCGAAGAACGGTGCGGATGACGGCAACAGCGGCAAGGGCGGCGGCGCCCAGCCGACGTTGGACGCGGTGCTGGAGGCGGGCATGGCGGTGATCGCCGAACGCGGCTGGCGGGCGACGACGCCGATGGCGATCGCCGACCGGCTGGATTTGGCCGGGGCGGACGTGACCCGGCTGGTGCCGTCCCGGGACGCGCTGCTGGTGGCGGTGACCCGGCGGATCGATGACCGGATGCTGGCCGATTATGAGATGGACGCGGCGGCAAGCCCCCGGGACCGGCTGTTCGAAGCCCTGATGGCCCGATTCGACCACCTGTCGGACTACCGGGACGGGGTGGTCCGGCTGATGCGGGACCTACCCCGGGACCCGGCCGCCGGCTTGGCCTTCGCCCCCCATCTGCGCCACTCCATGGCGCTGATCCTGGACGCGGTCGGCATCGGCGGCCATGGCCTGCTGGGCGGGCTGCGCGCCAAACTGCTGGGCGTGACCTATTTGGATACGGTGCGCGCCTGGACCCAGGACGACAGCCCCGACATGGCCAAGACCATGAAACACCTTGACCATCGGCTCGGTCAGTTGGAAACGCTGGCCAACAGTGTTGGCATCCGGCGGCAAGCCCCGGGTTGAGGGGATTTTGCTGCATTGCACAAAACACTTGACCCGGCGGATGCCGGGGATTAAACGAACCGTGATGTTGCGCTGCACAATGCCCTGGCCGGCCCGCTTCCGCGGCGGACCGGGCACGGGCGGCGCCATCCCCCACTCCGATTGAAAGAGCGAACCATGGCTACGAAACAACAAGGTCCGTTTTGGGAAACCGATTTCACCAAGATCATGGGTGACTTCAAGGTGCCGGGCATCGACATGGACCAGATGATGCACGCGCACAAAAAGAACCTGGATGCCGTGCAGGAAGCCAACAAGTTGGCGTTCGAAGGCCTGCAGGCCGTGGCGTCCCGCCAGGCCGAGGTGCTGAAGACCACCATGGAAGCGACCCAGAAGGTCATGAAAGATCTGATGGCCCAGGACGCGCCGGAAGAGAAGTTGACCAAGCAGGTCGAGGCGGTGAAGGCCTCCTTCGACAAGATGCTGGCCAACATGAAGGAAATGTCGGAAATCGTCGCCAAGTCCAACACCGACGCCGCCGACGTTCTGTACGCCCGGATTTCCGCCTCCCTGGAAGAAATCAAGGGCCTGGCCAAGAAGTGAGGTCTGGCGCTATCGTCGGAAAAGGGTCGCCCGGACGGGGCGGCCCTTTTTTGTGGTTGGCCAAGGAGAGCGGCGATGGCGGCGCGCAAGCCCGAGATTGGTTTTGATGACTTCCTGAAGATCGACCTGCGGGTCGGTACCGTGACGGCGGCCGAGCCCTATCCGGAGGCGCGGAAGCCGGCGATCAAGCTGTGGGTGGATTTCGGGCCGGATATCGGCACCCTGAAGACCTCGGCCCAGATCACCGCCCACTACACGCCGGATGCCTTGCTTGGCCGGCAAGTGGTCGCCGTGGTCAATTTCCCAGCCAAGCAGATCGGCAAGTTCACCAGCGAATGTTTGGTTACAGGCTTCTCCGATGCCGAGGGCGGCATCGTGCTGATCGCGCCCGACCAGACCGTCCCCAATGGCGGGGCCTTGCACTGAGCGCCGGCAGGCGCCGGGTCTGGTACCGAGCGCCGGCAGGCGCGGGGTCTGGTACCGAGCGCCGGCAGGCGCGGCGCCTAGCCGGCCGAGGACGGGTCCGTGACGGGCACGCGGACTTCGGCGCGCAGGCCGCCTTGCGGGGACGTGCCCAGGGTGATGTCGCCGCCATGGCCGCGGGCGATGTCCCGGGCGATGGTTAGGCCCAGGCCGGTGCCGCCGGTGTCCCGGTTGCGCGACGGCTCCAGCCGGCGGAACGGCCGGAACACTTCCTCATGGCGGTCGGGCGGGATGCCGGGGCCGTCATCGTCGATCCGGATCACCGCCATGTCGCCATCGATCTGGCCGGAAAGCCACATCCGGCCGGCGTGCCGGCGGGCATTGGCGATCAGGTTGTCCAGGCAGCGGCGAAACGCCCGGGGGCGCACGGCCACCGCCGGCCCTAGGTCCCGGTCGGGGACATCGGTCACCTCCAGTTCCGGGGCCGTGATGACGGCGCCCGCCCGGCGGGCATCGCCCACCGCCGCCAACAGCAGATCCGCCAACGCCCGTGTCTCGATCTCCTCCGCTTCCTCGCCACGCGCGAAGGCCAGATAGCCCTCGATCATCTGCTCCATCTCCGCGACGTCGCGCTTCAGCTCCTCGATGTCCGGCCCGTCGCCCAGCAGGGCCAATTGCAGCTTCATGCGGGTCATCGGCGTGCGCAGATCGTGGCTGACCCCGGCCAGCATCTCGACCCGTTGGGTGATCTGGCGTTGGATGCGATCGCGCATCTGCTGGAAGGCGCGGCCGGCTTGGCGCACCTCGGCAGCCCCCTCGGGCTTGAACCGGCCGACATCGATGCCCCGGCCGAAATCCTCCGCCGCCTGGGCCAGGCGACGGATCGGCCGCACCTGGTTGCGCATGAACAGCAACGCCACCGTCGCCACCACCAGGGCGGAGCCGACCATCCACAGGAACAGCTGGTGGCTGGTGGCCAGATAGACCCGGCGCACCGGCATCAGCATGTCGAGCACGCCACCGGTGACCTGGACCCGGATCGACACCCACCGTTCGGCCAAGTCCATCTCGAAGCTGTAGGGCTGGGTCAGGGACTGCGCCAGGGTGGCGTTCAGGTGCCAGTCCACCCGGCGGAACGGGCTGGGCGGCGGCTGCTGGATCACGGTGGCGCCGGGCTCGAAGCTGACCAGCAGCCGCATGTGCTGGGACGCTTCGGTGAAGGCCATCGCCCGCCGCTCCAAGTCCCGCTCCCGCTCCACATAGGAGACCAGGTAGGCGACGTCGCCGCCGACGCTGCGGGCCAGGTGCGACATCACCCGGTTTACGTAGTTGTCATAGAAGTACACCGTGATCACCACCTGCACGACGATGATCGGCGTGACCACGATCATCAGCGAGCGGCCGAACAAGGTGCGCGGCAACAAACGCTTGAGGAACGGAATCTTTAGCCGTGGCACCAGCCGGCGCCGGGCCGGGGACGGGGCGTGGCCGGTGGCGTTCACGGTCATGACCGGTCCGGCCTCAGCACATAGCCTTCCCCGCGCACGGTCTGCAGATAGCGGGGCAGCTTGGGGTCGGGTTCGATCTTGCGGCGCAGGCGGGTGACCTGAACGTCCACCGCGCGGGCGGTGCCGGCGACGATGCCCAGTTCGAACAGGGCGTCGCGGCTGAACACCTCGCCCGGGCGCGCGGCCAGGCCGGCCAGCAGGCGCGCCTCGGCCTGGGTCAGGCGCAGCCGTGTGCCGTCCCGGATCAGGTGTTCGCGAACCGGGTCGAAGATGCAGTCGCCCAGGCGGACCGGGCCCAAATCGGCCCGCGCGGCGGCGGTGTCGGGATCGTCCTGGCCGTTGCGCCGCAGGATGTTGGTCAGGCGCAGCAGCAACTCCCGGGGCTCGAACGGCTTGACCAGATAGTCATCGGCCCCCGCTTCCAGGCCCCGGATGCGATCGTCCGCCTCGCCCATGGCGGTCAACAGCAAGACCGGCAGGTCCGTCGCCTCCCGCAGCCTTTGGGTGTAGGCGATGCCGTCGGTCCCCGGCATCATCACGTCCAGGATCATCGCGTCGAAGGCCAGGGCCCGGCACTTGTTGTCCGCATCGGCGGCATCGGACGCCGTGGTGACCAGAAAGCCGTTGTCGGCCAGGTATTTCCGCAGCAAGGCGCGCAGGCGCCGGTCATCATCGACGACCAGCACATGGGGCATCTGCTCAAAGCTTGGGTCCGCCATGGGGAGAAGCTTACCCCATTGCGCCGCCGGGGTCAGGACACCATCGCCCGGGTCACGGTGATGAACCCATCGACCGCCTCGGCCCCGGACCGTTTGTAGGCCTCGGCCAGGCGGCGGCGGGCGGTGGCGAACAGGCTTTGCTCCAGCGCCCGTCCGGCCGGAGTCAGGCTCAAAAGCCGCTCGCGCCCGTCGGACGGGCTGGCCCGCTTGCTCATCAACCCGCGGTCGAACAGCGGCCGGGTCAGCCGCCACAGGCTTTGCTTGGTGACACCCAGTTGGGCCAGGGCATCGGACAGCGGCATGGGGTCCGCCTGGCCGACCAGGAACACCACCCGGATCTGGGCCGGGCTCAGGCTCGGCGCGGCGTCGCCGTGCCCGGTGCCCGCCCGGTCGGACCTCGCCGCTAGGTCCCCGATCAGCGCCCGTTCGGCCAGGATCAGGGCCTGCAGGCCGTCGCGCAACGCTTCCTCCCGCAAAAACAACGGGCTCACGGCTGGTATGCGTCGGCTCATGTTGACATCCCTCTGAACGGAACTTACCAAGATTACACTGTTCGCGTAATTATGTAACAAGATCGTTCGCATTCTTGTTATCACCGGCAAAAAAACACCCCTGTTAACCTCATCTTGTTAAGTGGGGCGGGGTGATGGGCCGGGCCGCGCGGGCGGACACGGGTTCACGGTTCAACGGTACATGTGGGTAGAGACGCCATGGCTGGGCAAAGCTTCGATGATCGGGATGGTCTGATTTGGATGAACGGCACCATGGTGCCGTGGCGGGAGGCCCAGGTCCATGTGTTGAACCACGCCCTGCACTACGCTGGTGCGGCGTTCGAGGGCGAACGGGTCTACAACGGCACCATCTTCAAGCTGGAAGAACACACCGACCGGCTGATTACCTCGGCGGAGCAAGTCGGCATGGAGGTGCCGTACACGGCGGCGGAGATCAACGACGCCTGCCGGACCCTGGTCGCCGCCGGCGGGCTGATGGACGCCTATGTTCGGCCGATCCTGTGGCGCGGGTCCGAGATGATGGGCATCTCCGCCCAGCAGAACCGGATCAACCTGTCCATCGCCGCCTGGGAATGGCCCAGCTATTTCGACCCGGCCCAGAAGATGAAGGGCATCCGGCTGAAGACCGGCCCCTGGCGCCGGCCGGCCCCGGACACGGCCCCCGTGCACGCCAAGGTCTCGGGCCTGTACATGATCTGCACCATGTCCAAGCATCAGGTGGAGCGGGAGGGCTATCACGACGCGCTGATGCTGGATTACCGCGGATTCGTGGCCGAAAGCACGGGTGCGAACATTTTCTTCCTGATCGACGGCGCCCTGCACACCCCGACCCCTGACTGCTTCCTGGACGGCATCACCCGCCGGACCGTGATCGCCCTGGCCCGGGCGGAGGGAATCGAGGTTGTCGAGCGGCACATCCGGCCCGAGGAGATCGCCCGGGCCAGCGAAGTGTTCCTGACCGGCACCGCCGCCGAGGTCACGCCGGTGGGTGAGATCGACGGTCAGGCCTTCACCCCGGGCCGGGTCTGCGAGACCCTGATGCGCGCCTTCAACGACCATGTCCGCCAGCCGGTGGCCGTGGCGGCGGAGTGAGTACTGGTTATCAAGCCGTCACGGCAAAAAATCATTAGTTATCAGAAAATTAAAAAAGTGATCAAAAATTGGGCACCCAATTCTTGCGGTTGGTGCACGGATGAATTATGTAAGTAACAGGTTGGACGTAGAGGAGCCTGCACACTCCACTACTCTTAAAGTAAGAGACGGCGTTCGCGGGGCCAAACGCGAGCGCCGTCTTTTATGATGGACAACCGAGTGGAAGGATAGGGGCCGTAGCCCCTATCCCCGGCTCACGCTAGGTCAACAATGCAACCAGCGCTACGCCCAGGCTCAAAACCGTCGCAACGGTCTGCACAAGAGCCATCCACTCTTGGTTGGACATAGCTACTCCTTTCTGTCAACGGCAGTCTCAATCCGTGGCCAAACGTCTTGAGCGCTGACCCTGGCACTATGGATCGAATTTTCTGCTGAAGAAATACTATTTTAAAGCTGATGGTGGCGGTGCTTATTTTAAATCAAAGCGAGAATTTACGTATAGTACTTTGGAATAAGCGCCAATTACTCCGCCCACCGGGACGCCGCGCGGTCGTCGCTGGCCCGGGCCTCGACCCAGCGGTCGCCCTGGTCGGTTTCCTCCAGCTTCCAGAACGGCGCCTTGGTCTTCAGCCAGTCCATCAGGAACCGGCAGGCGTCGAACGCCGCCTCCCGGTGGGCCGACGCGCAGATCACCAGCACGATCGGCTCGCCCGGCAGCATGCGGCCGTAGCGGTGCACGATCAGGCTGGCGTCCAGCGGCCAGCGCCGCTGGGCCTCGGCCTCGATCGCCGCCAGTTGTTTTTCGGTCATGCCCGGATAGTGCTCCAGGGTCAGGGCGCGCACACCGCTGCCCGACGCGAAGTCCCGGACCAGGCCGACAAAGCTGGCGACACCGCCGATGCGGGTGTTGCCGGCGGTCAGGGCATGCAGTTCGGCGCCCGGGTCGAACGGGTCGGCTTGAACGCGCACCGCCATCGGCGCGGGCTCAGCCGCCGGTGACCGGCGGGAACAGGGCGATTTCATCCCCCTGGGCCACCGGATGGTCTGGCTGGGCATAGGTCTGGTTGACCGCGACCCGGATGACGCCGGTATTGGCCAGCGCTTCCCCATAATTGGGGCCACGGGTCTTCAGCCAGTCGATCAGGCCGGCGACGGTCGCGACCCCTTCGGGCGCTTCGATCTGTTCCTCGGCGACGCCGATCTTGGCCCTCAGCCAGGCGAAATACAGCAGTTTCATGAGCGCCTCTCCCTTGGGGAGTATCTTGGCGGGGATGCCGCCGGGCGCAAGCCCCTACAACACCCCTTGGAACGGGATGAACGGCACCGGGTCGCCAGCCCGGCACTCGGTCAGGTCCTCGGCCAGCTCCAAAAGCCCCTCGGCGGCGACCAGGGAGGACAAGACCCCCGCCCCTTCCGCCCCCGCCCGTTGGGCGACCGGGGCCGTGCCGTCCGCCGTCGGGTCCAGCCGGGCGCGGACGAATTCCCGCCGGTTGCGCTTTTTCTGGTAATCGAAGCCCAGCACCGCCGGCAACCGCAGCGGTGGCCGCGGCACCGCACCCGCCAGCAGATCCAGGATCGGCCGGACCACGAACAGGAACGTCACCACCACCGCGACCGGACTGCCCGGCAGGCCCAAGAACGGCACCGGACCCAGCTGGCCCAGGGCCACCGGCCGGCCGGGCTTGATCGCCAGCCGCCAGGCATGCAGCCGCCCGCCCGCCTCGGCCAGGGCGGTCTTGACGTGATCCTCGCTGCCGGCCGACACCCCGCCCGAGGTCATGATCACGTCAAGGCCGCCGTCCCGGCCTAGGGCCGCGAGCTCGGCCAGGGAGGCGGCGATGCCGCGCCGGTCGTCGGCCAGGATGCCACGGTCGATCACCCGGTGGCCGGCGGCCGTGATCAGCCCGGCCAGGGTGGTGCGGTTGGAATCGAAAATCTGGCCCGGCGCCGGCTGGCGGCCATCGCCCGGATCGACCAGCTCATCCCCCGTGGAAAACACCGCGATCCGCAAGGGCGCGTAGACCGGCAGGCGGGTCAGGCCGACCGAGGCGGCAATGCCCAAATCCTGGGGGCGCAGCCGGGTGCCGGTTTCCAGGACCACCGCGCCCTCGGCCACGTCCTCGCCCTTGAGGCGGTAATTGGCGCCGGGCCGGATGCCGGGCGGCACCGTGACCAGATCCCCAATCGAGCCGGAGGAGATCACGCAATCCTCCTCCATGAAGATGGTGTCGGGCAGCCGGCCATCCTCGGCGGCCCAGCGACCATCGGGCATGGCGGCACCGGTCAGCACCTGCAGCGCCTCCCCGCGCCGGGTCGGCCGGTCCAGGGGATGGCCGGCACGGATCTGGCCGGTGATCGGCAGCACGGTCGGCCCGTGCGGGTCCAGATCCCCGTGGAACACCAGGTAGCCATCAACGGCGGAGTTGTCATGGGGCGGCACCGCGCGGGGGGCGGTTACCGGCTCTGCCAATACGCGTCCCAACGCCTCGGTCACGGGCAACCGGTCCACGCCGGCGATCGGGCGCAGCCGGCCGCGCATTTCATCGAGGGCGCGGTCGATGGAGATCAACCGGCCGCCGAAGGCAAAGCAATCATCCGTAAGCTGCGCCATGGTCCGGTTCGGCAAGCAGGGGCAGGGCCGTGATCACGAATTCGGCGATGGCCGGAATGTCGTCCAGATCCAGGACCGGGCGCGGGCAATCGGGCACCGGCCCGTCGCTGGCGACCGCGATGATGTTGGGGTCCTCCGGCCACAGGGGCGGTTTGCCGACCCGTTCGCGATACACCTCCAACTTCTGGTGCCGGTCACGCTTGAAGCCTTCCACCAGCACCAGGTCCACGGGCTGGAGCTTGGCCAGCAAAGTGGTCAGGTCCGGCTCCGGGGCGTCGCGCAGCTCATGCATCAGGGCCCAGCGGGTTTTCGAGGCGATCAGCACCTCGGTGGCGCCGGCCTCGCGGTGGCGGTGGGAATCCTTGCCCGGCTGGTCGACGTCGAAGCGGTGATGGGCATGCTTGATGGTCGACAGGCTGAGGCCGCGCGCGATCAAGGCCGGGATCAGGGAAGTCGCCAAGGTGGTTTTGCCGCTGCCGCTCCACCCGGCCAGGCCCAGGCATTTCAAAGGGAACCGTGTCCTTTCAAAGGGAACCGTGTCCTTGCTTTACCGGTTGCGCGCATTGGCCTTGGACAGCCGGCGGGCGCTAAGCCGCGTGCCGATGAATGTGCCGAAAAACCAGCCCGCCACGCAAGCGCCGACCACGAAGGGCAGGCTGCCCACCAGCACCACACCCATCGGGCCGGTGAAGCTGGCCAACAAGCCGGCGAAGGCGGCGGTGATGTCCAGCGCCCACAGGCGCTCGCCAAAGATCTGGAACGGGGTCAGATCCAAACTGCCGGAGCAGGTGACCATTTGGCAGCCGACCAGATAGTAGAACCCGTAAATCGGCGCCACCGTGAGCGGGTTGGTGATGGTGGTCAACAAGGCCGCGATCGGCAGGTTAAAGCGCAGGCCGGACAGCCGGTCCAAGGCCAGCCAACACAGCGCCAAGCCGATGAACTGCACCCCCACAGTGGGCGACACCCCCCACAACAGGCCCATGACCAGGGTGCGGCCGACCATGGACGGATGCAGGTCCAGGCGGCTGATCGGCCCCAGGAAGCGCTTGAAATACTGTCGGCGGAAATAGGTCACCAGGGGCTGGCCGCGGGGGGTTGCTGATCACTCCGCCCCAGTCCTATCGCCGTGGCATGAAAAAATCATGATGACCGTAGGGTTATGCCGGGGCCAAGCGGCGGCACCCGGTCACGATGCTGGACCCGGCGGGCCCGCCCCCCGGTCAAGCGCGATGGCGGCGCCCAGCGCCGCGCGCAGGTATTGCGCCCCGGTGACCACGGTCAAGACGGCGGCCAGCCAGATCAGCACCAGGGCCGGGATGGCCAGCACCGGCGCCACCGGAGCCGCCAGGGCCACCGCGATGGCGACCATCTGCACGGCGGTCTTCAGCTTGGCCAGCAGGGTGACCGGTATGCTGGGGCCGCCCGTGCCGGCCAGGAACTCCCGCAAGCCGGACACCAGCACCTCCCGGGTGAGGATCACCAAGGCGGCGATGGCGTGCACGCCGCCCAGCCCGCCATCGGCGACCAGCAGCACCAGGGCCGCCGCGACCAGCAGCTTGTCCGCGATCGGGTCCAGCATGCGGCCAAGGGCCGAATGCTGATCGAGCGCCCGGGCCAGATAGCCGTCCAGGAAGTCGGTCACCGCCGACAGCACGAACAGCCCCACGGCCCAGGCGCGCGCCTGGGGCTCATCCGCCATCATCAACGCGACGAAGGCCGGGATCAGCCCAATGCGCGCATAGGTCAGCAGATTCGGCAGGGTGAATAGCATGGCACGATCCGGGTGGACCCGCGGGCCGGCAAAAAAAACGCCGGATGCCCGGGGGCATCCGGCGAGTTGAACAGGGAGGCTTTACGATCGACCCGCCGGGCCAATCGAAGGACACCTGAACGGGGTGCCCCGACACCGAACCAAGTTCGGATCCCATGGGCTTCGGCGGCGCCGATCGCGGCAGGATGCGACCGACTCGCCAAAACCAACAAACCGACGATACCAAAGTACTGAACGCAAAAAACCTGGATAAAACCCATATCTCACATGCGGCTTGTGCATGGCCGGGTAAGAGGCTTGCGAATAGCGTTTGGATTTCCTGCATACCAAACGCTGTGCGCAAAGTCACAAACAGGTCCTTGCGAAGTATTCATCGGCATCGGACCCGTGACGGTGGTCACCACACCCGCCGTCACGGGTTCGTCATCACCCGTTTGGTATCGCCCATTGCGGTGCCGACCGCGCTGATTTGCGTCAAATGGTTTGACAATCCCGCACCATCACCCCCATAGGATGCTTTAGAAGTTACTTTCTGCAACTTTTTTGATAAGAAAGTCCCGGAACACCGCGATCCGCTTGGAATTCCGCAACTCCTCGGCGTAGACGAAATAGGCCTCGGCGGTCGGCCCGGTGACATCGGGCAGGACTTTCATAATATTCATCGCCGGGTCGATCATGTAGTCGGGCAGGGCCGCCAGGCCGATGCCGGAGCGGATCGCGCGGTAGATGGCGTATTGGTTGTTCACCCGCAGGATTACGTTGGAGCCGTCGGGCCGGGCCGCCACCTGCTCCAGCCAGTTGATGTTCTGGATCGGCGCCCGGACATGGCTGCCATAGACCACGATGTCATGGTCTTTCAGGTCTTCGGTGGTTTGCGGAATGCCCCGGCGCTTCAGGTAGTCGACCGAGCCATAGATGTGAAAGCGCACGGTCATCAGCTGGCGTTGGATCAGGTCCGGGTGGCGGGGCTTGATCATGCGGATGGCGACATCGGCCTCCCGCATGCCCAAATCGACCTCCTCATCGTCGATCAGCAGGGTCAGCTTGATGTCCGGGTACAGGGTAAGGAATTCCCGCGCC
>CAYNRD010000011.1:0-3029 GCA_964399515.1 uncultured Mycobacteriaceae bacterium
CGGCTTGATCGTGGTGCCGGCCTCGGGCGGCGCGCGCATGCAGGAGGGGATCCTCTCCCTGATGCAGATGCCGCGCACCACCATTGCGGTCGATATGGTCAAGGAGCAGGGGCTGCCCTACATCGTGCTGCTGACTGACCCGACCACCGGCGGCGTGACCGCCAGTTTCGCCATGCTGGGCGATATCCACATCGCCGAACCCGGGGCCCAAATCGGCTTCGCCGGCACCCGGGTGATCGAGGAGACGATCCGGGAAAGCCTGCCCGAGGGGTTCCAGAGGGCGGAGTATCTGCGGGATCACGGCATGGTCGACCTGGTGGTGCCCCGGGCCGAATTGAAGGCCACCCTTGCCCGCCTGCTGGGCCTGATCGCGACCCCCGTGGCCCCGGCCCCGGCAGCCCATGACGGTGCCGCCGACGCCGACCGGGACGACCCGGTGCCGAATGCACCCGATGCCCCGCCCGAGCCGGAGACGGCCGAGGAGGATCGGGCACCAACGGCGCCGGCGCCGCCGGCCTGACGGCACCCCAGTGTCGAGCCCCCGCGCCCCGGGCACCGGGGCCGCCATCGACGCCGCGGTCGAACGGCTGCGCCGGCTGCACCCGCGCCGCATCGATCTGTCCTTGGGCCGTGTGCAGCGGCTGCTGGCGGCTTTGGGCCATCCGGAACGGCGGCTGCCGCCGGTGGTCCATGTCGCCGGGACCAATGGCAAGGGCTCTGTTCTGGCCCATCTGCGCGCGATGTTGGAGGCTTCGGGGCGGGCCGTGCATGTTTACACCTCCCCGCACCTGATCCGGCTGAACGAGCGCATGCGCCTGGCCGGCGCCGAGATCGCCGATGACCACTTGGCCGCCTGCCTGGACGCCTGCGAAACCGCCAATGGCGGCCAGGCGATCACCGAGTTCGAGGTGACCACGGCGGCGGCGTTCCTGGCCTTCGCCGAGGTGCCGGCCGATGTCCTGCTGCTGGAGACGGGTTTGGGCGGCCGGTTCGACGCCACCAATGTCGTCGACCGGCCCCGCGCCACGGCGATCACCCGGATCAGCTTCGATCACATGGCCTATCTGGGGGAGACCATCGCCAAGATCGCGTTCGAGAAGGCGGGCATTCTGAAGCCGGGCGTGCCCGCCGTGATCGGCCCGCAGGGCTACGCGGACGCCACCCAGACCCTGGCCCACGCCGCGGACGCGCGTGACGTGCCGGCCCGCATCCATGGCCGCGACTGGGCGTTCGCGCCCGGGGGCGATGGCGGCAGCACCCTGACCGTGGATGTTTCGGATCCGGACCGAACCCTGTCCCTGCCGCCCTCGGCCTTGCCCGGCGCCCATCAGCGGGAGAACGCCGCCACGGCGGCCCGGCTGGCCCTGGCGTTAGGCGATTTGTGCCCCGCCGACGCCGCGATCGCCCAGGGCGTGGGGTCGGCCCGGTGGCCGGGGCGGCTGCAGCGGCTGGTCGCCGGCCCGTTCGCGGGTTTGGCGCCCACCTGGCTGGATGGCGGGCACAATGATTCCGCCGGGGCGGCGCTCGGCGCCTGGCTGGCCGAACAGGGTGGCCCGTCCGACTGGACCCTGGTCCTGGCCATGCTGGACACCAAGGACCCGACCGCGTTCCTGGCGCCGCTGGCCCCGTTCGCGGCCCGGGCGCTGTGCGTGCCGGTGCCGAACAGCGACGCCTCCATCCGGCCCGCCGCGTTGGCAGGCCTGGCCGGGCGCCTGGGCATTGGCGATGTCCGCGCCGCGGACGGCCTGGCGGAGGCACAGGGGGCGTTGGCGGCCGACCCGCCGGCGCGGCTGTTGATCACCGGGTCGCTGTATCTGGCCGGGCGGATCTTGCAGGATCACGCCTGAAGCGACGCCGGGTGCGGTGGCACCCGGCACCGGTCCCCCCGGCCATCCGGGCCTACAGGTTGGTTTCGACCCACTGCTTCAGCTGGCCGCGCGGCAAGGCGCCGACCTTGGTGTCGGCCACCTCGCCGCCCTTGAACACCATCAGGGTCGGGATGCCCTTGACCCCATAGGCGCTGGGGGTCTTGGGGTTGTGGTCGATGTTCAGCTTGGCGATGGTGACCTTGCCGCCCAACTCCTCGGCGATGTCCTCCAGGGCCGGGGAAATCATCCGGCATGGGCCGCACCATTCCGCCCAGAAATCCACCACCACCGGGCCTTCGGCCTTCAGCACGTCTTGTTCGAAACTGTCGTCGCTGACCGCGATCGGCTTGCTCATCTCTTCTCTCCATGTCTGGGGCCGCTGGCCGGAGCCGGCAACGCGGGCCCGATCCTCGCTCGGTGAAGGTTAAATTGGGGTGTGCGGGTCTTCGCGCGCAAGGTGGCGACGCCACATGCGGGCCTGGCATACCGGTGACGGCGGTCATTTCGGTGTGCCATCACGCCATCGCGATCAAAACGGGGCCATCGGTGAATACCAGGACCCCGTCCACCGGCCGGTCCGGATAGATCCGCGCAAGGGCGGCCCGGTAGGCGTCCATCTGGCGCCGGTAGGCCTCGGGCACGGCGGCGGCGGTCGCCGGCGGCGGACGGTTGGTCTTGAAATCCACGAACAGGACCCGGGTGTCGGTCACCGCCAGGCGGTCGATGCGCCCGGACAGCGCAGTGGGCGGCCCCCCGGCCGGATCGTCGATCAGGGCCACGATCGGCACCTCCGCCCGGCTTTCGGGGCCGAACACCGGGGCGCAGCGGGGATCGGTCAGCACCGCCAGCGCTTCATCCCGCCACAGGCGGCGTGTGTCCGGATCAACATCGGCGGCCAGGCGCGCCAACAGGGCGTCGGCGGCCTGGGACCGGCCCGCCTCCGGGCAGTCCGGCAGCGCCTGCAGCAAGGCGTGCAGAACCCGACCCCGCTGGAAGGCGCCCGGCCCCTGGGCCACCAGGGGGGAGGCGGCCGCCGGATCGTCCAAGGCGGGGCGGGACGGCGCAAGCGGCCGGGGTGGGTTCGGCGGTGGCGGTGCTGGCGTGGGGGGGCGCGGCGGGCCCCCGGCCGGCCCGGGGGCGGGGGGCGGCGCGGCGGCAGGG
>CAYNRD010000011.1:3039-13950 GCA_964399515.1 uncultured Mycobacteriaceae bacterium
CCGGCACCGGTGCCGCCGGGGCCGGATCGGCGGCGGCCTCGGCCTGGCCGGCGGCGGCCGGTGGTGGGCCCGCATCGGTGATCACCGCCATGGGGCCGTCCGGGGTCGGCACACTGTCCGCCCCCAAGGCGGCCATGCCGGCCTCGACCAGTTGGTACCAGCCGCCCGGCTGGGGGGCGCGCGGGCCGCGGCTGGCGGCGACGATCAGCCGGTCGGCGGCCCGGGTCAACGCCACATACAAAAGGCGCCGATATTCCCGCGCGTCGGCGTCCTGCACCGCCTGTTTGACCGCGCGGGCCACAGCGGGCGGGCGGGGCCAGCCGGGCGGGATCACCACGGGCCAGGGGCACTGCGCCCGCGCCCAGGAGACCGGCCGGTAGGGCCTTCCGCCCAGAAGAGTGTCGGGCAGGATCACCACCGGTGCCTGCAACCCCTTGGAGCCGTGGACCGTCATGACCCGCACCCGGCCCGGGTCATCGGGTGTCCGGCGCCCTTCCTCCAGCTGGCGCTTGATCTCGCTGTCGTCGCCGGCCAGGGTGGTCAGAAAGCCCTGCAGGGAGGGTGGGTCGTCCGCTTCCAGCGCCAGCGCCCGCGCCAACAGCTCCTCAAGCGGGTCTTCGGCCTCCGGCCCCAGGCGCGCCAACAGTGCCCGTCGCCCGCTGACCGGATCCCGCGGGCAAGGCCGGTCCAGCGCCGCGGCCAGGAACTCATGCACCGGTACGGTGTCGGCCAGGGCCATCATCCCAGCCAGATGGTCCAAGGCCGCCCGCCAGGCCGGCCGCTCATCGGCCCGGTCGCGCAGGCGGTCGAACAGGCTGGCCCCGTCTCGGCCATGGGCCAGGGGGAACAGATCCTGGTCGTCCTCCAAGCCGTAAAGCGGGGATTTCAGCACGCAGGCCAGGCTCAGATCATCCTGGGGCAACAGGCACACCTGGGCCAGGGCCAACAGGTCCATGACCGCCAGCTGGTCGCCCAGGACCATGCGGTCCGCCCCGGCCACCGGGATGCCCTGGTCCTTCAGGGCGCGGACCAGGGCCGGCGCCCGCGCGCCGCGCCCGCGCAGCACGACCAGAAATTAGCCGGGCTCGATCGGCCGGCCGGTGGCGGGCAGGGCGGCCCCCTCCCGCAGCAGCCCTTGGACGGTCTGGGCCAGCTTGCGCGCCAGGCGCGTCTCCCGGCTGAGCCGGCGCCGGGCCGTGCCGGGCGGGGTCCAGGGCGCGTCCTCCTCGGCCTCCTCGGGGGCCAGGATCGGCCACAGCTCCACCCGGCCCTGGGCCGTGGGGCGAAAGCTCTGGTGCCGGATCGCCTGGGCCGTCAGGCGCACGCCGTCCTGGGCGTCCTGCGCCGCGAACACGGCATCGACCAGGCGCAGGATCGCCGGCGCCGAGCGGAAGGAGACCGTCATTGGCACCCGGTGTGCCGGCTGGCCGGCATCGGCCGCCCGGGCCAACAGCCGGTCCGACGCGGCCAGGAACGCCCACGGGTCCGCACCCTGGAAGCTGAAGATCGATTGTTTTTCGTCCCCGACCAGGAATTCGGTGCGCGGGCCGGGCCGGGCGCCCAGCCCGGCGTGGAACTCATCGGTCAGCGCTTCGACCAGCCGCCATTGGGCCGGGCTGGTGTCCTGGGCCTCATCGACCAACACATGGTCGATGCCGCCATCCAGCTTGTAATGCACCCAGGCCGCCCCGGCCCGGTTCAGCAGCCGGCCGGTGCGCTCGATCAGATCGTCGTAATCCAGCCGGGCCAGGCGGGTCTTGGCGGCGGCGTAGTCCCCCAGCAGCCGGCGCGCGATGCGGATCAGGGCCGTGGTCAGGTCCCGGGTGGCGACGGCGGCCCGGGCCAGGTCCAGGCCCTCCAGCCGCCCGGCCTCGGCGGCCAGGATCTCGCCCGCGTCCGGCAGGGCGTCGAGCGTCGCCTTGGTGGCCAGCCGGTCGCGCACCGCGCCCTTTTGGGTCAGGAACAGCGCCCCATGGGCGTCCAGCCCGGCCGCGCGGTGGGTGGGCCCGGCCTCAAGCCAGGCCAGGAGCGCGGCCCCCCGGGCGCGGTCGGTCTTGGCCTTGGCCTCGGCCATCACCGCCCCGACCCGGGCCAGGCCCGCCCGGTCGAAGGCCCCGTCCCGCGCGGCGGCGTCGCGCAGGTTGTCCTCGGTCGCCTGGGGATCAACCCCCATCAGGCCCGAGATCACCGTCGCCACGGCGTCCTCGGTGCCCAGGGTGCCCAAAGCCGCGTCCAGGTCCGCGCGCCTTGCGATCACGTCGGCCAAGGCCGCCTCGAACCCAACCGTGCCCAGGTTCAGGGCCAGGGTCTCGATATCGCCGCCCAGGCCGCCGGGATCGGCCAGCAGCCGGGCCTGGCATTCGGCCATCAGGGCCCGCGCCTGGTCCTCGTCCAGGCTTTCGAAACTGGGGGAGATGCCCGCCTCCAGGGGGAAGCGGCGCAGCACCGACTGGCAAAAGCCGTGCAAGGTTTCAATCTTCAGCCCGCCCGGCGCGTCCAGCACCTGGGCGAACAGGGACCGGGCGCGCCCAAGCATCGCGGCGTGGGCATCCGCTCCGGTCAGCGCGAACAGGTCCTGGTCCAGCGCCCCATCGGCCATGGTCGCCCAGCCGCGCAAGCGCGCGGCCAGGCGGCCGGCCATCTCCGCCGCCGCCGCCCGGGTGTAGGTCAGGCACAGGATCCGGGTCGGATCGGTGCCGGACAACAGCAGCCGCAGGACCCGGTCGGTCAGCACCTTGGTCTTGCCCGAGCCGGCCGAGGCCGCCACCACCACGCTGGCCACGGGGTCGGCGGCCCGGCGCTGGTCGATGTTGGGGTCGGGGATCATTCCGGATCCTCCAGGGACGGGGTCGCGCCGGCAGCGCTCCATTCCGCCACCCGGGACAGGTGCTGGTAGTCGGAATAGCGCGGCTCGGCGCTGGGCCGGGGCCGACATTCAAAGCGGGTTTCGGGATCCAGCAGCCAGGCGGCCAGCGGGCCAAGCCCGGTCCGGGCCTGGCCGATCAAGGCGGCCGGATCCTCCGGGGCTTTGGGCACCGGGTGGATCGTCCCCGGCACCCGGCCGCCGGTCAGCCGCCAGTATTCCAACCCGCCGATCGCGTGCGGACCCGCGCCCAGATCCGCGAACCCGCCGGCCTCGGCGATCAGCGCCTCAAGCGGCAGTTGCGGCGCGTAGCCCCGGCCCACATCGGCGGCCGACGGCACCGACCCGGTCTTGTAATCGACGATGACCAGCCGGCCGGCCCGATCACGATCGATGCGGTCGGCCCGGGCGGTCAGGCTCAGGCCATCCCCGGGGCCGAACCGGATCGCGCCGTCCACCTCCAGCCCGACCGTGGCCCGGTCCGCCGTCGCCAGGCGTTCGATCATGAACCGCGCGACGGCGGTGAACCGGGGCCAATGCACCGCGAACTGGTCCGGATAGGCGGCCAGGCCGGCGAAGTGCCGACGGCCCAGGTCCAGAAGCTCCCCCAGGGCGGCGTCGGGGTCGGTGACCGGCGGCATGTGCCCCAGCCGGCCGCGCAGGAACGCCTCCAGGCAGTCATGGACCAGGGTGCCGCGCTCGGCGGCGTCGGGCACCGCGTCCAGCGGGTCCAGAAGCTTGAGGCCCAGGATCTTGCGGGCGTAAAGCTGGTAGGGGTCCGTATAGACCAGCCCGACGTCGGAGACGCTGACCGATGCCGGCCGGGCCCAGACCGGCGGGCTGGGGGCGGGCCGGTCAATCGGCCGGATCGCCGCCGGCCGGTCCAGGGCCTGGGCCGTGCCCGCCAGGCAAGCGTCCCCGGCCAAGGGCCGCAGACCGGTGGCGTCCAGCACCGCTTCCAGGCGCATCAGCCAGCGGCTGGCGATGGTCGGCACGCCGTCCTGGCGGGCGGCCCGGGTGATCAGCACCCGGGGGCCTGCCAGCAGCTGGGCCATGTCATGGGCGGCCAGGCCCAGGCGCCGTTCGGGCAGCGGCAGGCCCATGGCGGCCCGCATGGGGCGGGACATCCAGGGGTCCGGCGCCGGGGCCGCCGGCCAGACGCCCTCGTTCAGCCCGGCCAGGATGACCAGGTCTGCGGACAACAGCCGGGCTTCCAACGGCCCCAGGATGCTGACCCGCGGGTCCTCGCCGTAGTCGGGGCGCACCACCTGCCCGGCCATCAGCACGTCCAACACGGCGGCGTAGCCGGCCGGGCCCAGCGGGGCCGTGGCTTGGTCCAGCACGGCGCCGTGCTCCAGGATGCCGGCGGTCAGGGCCGCCGCCGCCTCGCCATCGGCGTGGTGCCAGAGCCGGTCCGCGCCGGCCACCCCGTCGCCACGGGCCAGGGACTCGGCGGCCGCCACATGACGGCGCAGCCGTTCGACCAGGCCCAAGCCCGGCGAAGGGTCCATGGCGGGATCCAGCGCGTCGAACACTTGGCAGGCGAAGGCGCGTAACTGGTCGCCGGCCGGCGCCGCGGGGGCCAGCGCGTCCAGGGCGCCCAACACGCCGTCCCGGGTGACCGGCCCCCGCGCCCGGCGCAATACGCGGGCTTCCAAGGCCCGGATCAGCCGCTTGTGGGCCGCGGGCGTCCGCCCGATCCGGCACAGCGGATGCTGCAGGACCGCCATCAGGCCGGGGGCCGTCGGCGCCGCCGAGACACGGGCGATCAGGCGCAGGAAGGCGCCGGCCTGGGTCTGGGCCAGGGGCGTGCCGCCGGAATCCGCCGCCGTTACCCCCCAGCGCCGCAGGCCCGCCGCCAGCCGGCGCGCCAGGCCCCGGTCCGGCGTGACCACCATGGCGGTGGTCTCGGCCTGGTCCAGGGCCCGGCGCAGCGCCAGGGCGATGAGCGTGGCTTCGGCCTGCGGGCCATCGGCGACCGCAAGGGTGATCCCCGCCGCCGCGGTTGGCGGCAAGCGCGTGTCCTGCCGCCAGGCCGCGCTGGTGATGGCGGGCCGCATGACCTCGGAGACCAGGCGGCGCCGGGCCGGCGCGTCCGCCGGCGCGTCGGGGTCGGGCGCGAATTCGGCCACCTGGCGCCGGGCGAGGCCGATCCGGTCCAAAAGCCTCTTCATGTTGAACTGGGGGTGGCTTTCGTCCAGATCGTCCCAGGCGGCGTCGTCCAGGTCCCGGTCCAGGCCGGGCAGGATCACCAGCCCCCGCGCCAAGCCGGCGACCGCCGCCAGCAATTCGGCGGTGGCGGGGATCGACCCGGTGGAGCCGGCGGCGATCACCGGCCGTTCGGGCGGGGCGGCCCGCCACAGCGCCGCTTGGGCGCGCAACAGCCGCCCGCGCCGGTCGGCGGCGTCGATCACGCCGGCTTCGGCCAGGATCCGGGGCCAGTGGTCGGTCACCAGGGCCAGGAAGTCGACCGTGATCCGCCAGTGGTCGGCCAGGCTGTCGGGCGCCAGGGTGGCCAGCCGGTCGAAGCCGACCCCCTCGGTATGGGCCTGGTCGATCAGTCGGCCCAGGGCCTCGGCCAGGTCCAAGGCCTGGGCCAAGCCGACCGCCGCGCCGCCGGTCCCCTCCCGACCGGCCCGGATCAGCCGGGCCAGCAAGAACCGCCGGCGCAAGGGCGCCATGGCCTCGGGGATGGCGGCCAGGGCCGCCAGCACCTCAGCCCCGCCGCCGATCAGGGGGGTGGCCTCGATCGCCAGGTCGTCGGCGTCCAGATCCCCCAGGGAGATCAGCCGCGGCAGCAATACCGCCCGGCCCCCCGCCGCCGCCAGGAACGCGTCCCGCAAGCCGCGCACGGCCCGGCGCGTCGGCAGAAGCACGGTGGTGTCGGCCAGGCGGGTGGCGTCACCGTCCGCCTCCCGCCACAGCCGCCCGGCCAGGACGGACAGGAACGGCCGGCCGGCCGCGATGGTGGTCACGCCACCCACGGCGGCCCGATACCCAAGCCGGCCAGGCGCCGCCGCCAGCCGGGGCCATGCCCGGTCAGCGTCGCGACGCGGCCGGTGCCGTCATCGAATGCCAGCCCAAGATCCAGCCGGGACGGCGGCGTCAACGGTCCCAGCCGGTCCGGCCATTCCACCAGCACCGCCCCTTCGGCCACCGCATCGTCCCAGCCCAGCTCGATCACCTCCCCCGGATCGGACAGGCGATACAAATCCATGTGCCACAGGGTCAGGCCCGGCAGGGGGTAGACCTGGGCCAGGGTGAAGGTGGGGCTGGGCACGTCCAGGGCGGCGCCGGCCCGGGCTTGGATCAGGGCGCGGGCGAAGCTGGTCTTGCCCGCCCCCAACCCGCCAGTCAGGCAGACCACGTCCGCCGGCGCCAGCAGGCCGCCGATCGCTTCGGCCAGGCGTGCGGTGTCCCGCTCATCGGCCAGATGGGCGGTTCGGGTGCCGGGCGGGGTCGTGGTCATCGGTCGCGTGGAGTCGGCAGGGCCACGGCCACGCCGGGATCGGGTGGCGGCAGGGGCGTGAACTCCCCCCCCGGTGGGGTCAGCGGGATTTCGCAAGTGACCGTTGTGCCCTCACCCGCGCGCGACACCAGCTTGACCGAACCGCCGTGGATTTCCACCAGGCTCTTGACCAGCGCCAGGCCCAAACCCGCGCCCGACCGCCGGTCCTTGGGATGGGCGCGCTCGAACCGGCCGAACACCCGGTCCCGCTCATGGTCGGGGATGCCGATACCGGTGTCGGAGACGATCAGGCGCACCCCGCGCTCATCCCGCTCGGCGGCCAGGGTGATGGTGCCGCCGGCGGGCGTATAGCGGATGGCGTTGGAGATCAGGTTGAACAGGGCTTGCTTGATGCGCCGTTCATCGACCGCGACGCTGCCCAGCCCGTCCGGCGCCGACAGGCGCATCTTCAAGTTCTGCTTGCCGGCCCATTCGAAGGTCAGGTCATAGGAATCCCGCAACAGGGACGCGACCGGCACCTGCCGCCGTTCCAGCTCCAGATAGCCGGCCTCGATGGTCGCCAGGTCCAGGATGTCGTTGATTAGCGCCAACAGGCGCCGGGACGCATCGATGATGCTGACCGTGTATTCGGCCTGGCGGGCGTTCAGCTCCCCGAAATAGCGGTTATCCAGGATTTCGGCGAAGCCCATGATGGCGTTGAGCGGCGTGCGCAGCTGGTAGGACACATTGGCGATGAATTCCGATTTCAGCCGGTCGGCGGTCTCCAGCGCCATGTTCGAATCCCGCAGGGCCTGTTCGACATTGGCGGAATCGGTGATGTCCAGATAGGTGGTCATCACGCCGCCATCGGGCAGCGGCACCGACCGCACATACAGCACCGTACCGTCGGTCAGGCGCGTACGGCTGGCATGGCCATCCCGGGCCAGGGCCAGCTTGATCAGCGTGTCCGGCCCATCCTCGTCTGGCGCCCCGTCGCCATGCAGGCGCCGCATGCGGTCGATCAGCTTGGAGACATGGGGCCGCCCTTCCAACTCATCGGCGTCCAGGTGCCAGATGGTGCGGAAGGCCGGGTTCCACAGCCGCAGCCGGCCATCGCTGCCATAGACCGCGACCCCTTCGGCCAGGTTGTTCAGGCTTTCCCGCTGGACTTCGATCAGAGTGTTGTAGCTGGCCTCCAGCGCCAGGGAACTGGTGACATCCTCAGTCACGAACAGCAGCCCGCCGAACGGATGCGGTGTCACCACCTGCCGGATGGTGGTGCCGTCGGGCAGGTGCAGCAGTTCCTCCATCGGCGCCAACAGATCGGTGAACCGCGCCAGTTGCGCCTTCTTGTAGGACAGGAAGTTCGCCTGTTCCGGGCTCTTCCGGCGCAGGCGCAGGTCTTCCAGCACCTCGTCATAGCCGGGGCGGCTGTCCAACCAGGTCTCATCGAACCCCCACAGGCTGACATGGGCCTGGTTGTAGAAGGTCAGCCGTTTGTCGGCACCGAAGATCGCGATTGCCGATTTCAGCTGCTCCAGCACCCGGCCATGGGCGTCGATATGGCCTTTCAGCTCATCCCGCACCGTCTCCAGCTGGGTGACGTCGACGGCCTGGCCGACCGAAAGCGGTTCGGTCTCGCCATCGGCGCCTGGGGGGACCGGGGGCCATTCGGTCACCTGGATCAGGCAGCGGGAGCCAGCCATGACCACGTGCAATTCGGCGCTGGCGGCCTGTCCGCTGGCCCGAGCGCGGTGGGCCAGATCCGGGACGCCGGGCGCCAATTCGATGCCCGTGTCCAGGATTGTCGCCCGGTCCGCCACCACCGCCCGGCAATAGGCCGCGTTCACCCAAACCAATGTGCCGCCCCCGTCCCGTATCCAGGACGGCTGCGGCATGATGTCGACCAACAGGGCGGCCGGGTGACGGTCCGGCTCCGGTGTGGGCGGCGCCGGCATGCTGGGCTGGGGCTCGGGCTCCAACAGGGCCGGCCGATCCTCCAGCCACAGCACATACATGATCGTCTCGGCATCGGGGCCCTTGGCGGCGCGCAACACCATGTCCCGGTCGTGGAAGGTTACCGGCAGGGCCCAATCCGCGCCGCCGTCGAACAGCCGCTCCAGGTGCTGGGTGATCCGCACCGCCTGGTCGGGCGCGAAGCCGGCCAGCAGGTCATCGAAATCGGTGGGTGCGTGGCCGGTCAGGGCGCACAGGGCCGGGTTGGCGTGGAACCGGTTGCCCGCGTCCCAGCCGCCGGCGGGGCGGGGCATGCCGTCGATGGCGAGCCGGGCCACGGCGGCCGCCGCCGCCCCGTGCTCGATCATGGCCCGCAGGCGCCGGGCGCGCACGGCCATCACCACCGCCACCGCGGCGGTCACCAGGGCCAGACAGGAGGTCAGAATCAGGGCGGCGGTCATGTGTCCGCGGGTGAGGGCGAAGCGGGCACTCAGCTTACCGGGTTCGGCCCCGAACGGAACCGTCTGGCCGCCGAATTCGGCGGCACCCCCTTACCTGGCCAGTTGATCGACCTGGGCCGGGGTCATCTTGCGCGGGGACTCCAGGCCCAGCCGGCGGGCCTGGCGATCCATTTCCCGCAGCACCATTTGGGCGCGGGTGCCGGCGGCATCCATCAACTCCCCATAGGGGCGGTAGGACCGGCGCGACAGCATCAGGGACACGGTGTCGGCCCCGCGCCCGAAGGCGCGCACGGCCGAGAGATCGTCCGACCAGTCCACCAGGGCGTTGATCTTGACCCGGCGTTCCAGCCCCGCCTTCGCGCGCAGGCTGACCGCCGAGGCCAGCCATGCCTCCGGCAGGGAAACAAAGTCGGGTGCCCGGTCCTTTTGCCCGGCACCCAGGCTTAAGATCGCCCGCAGATCGGCACAGACCCGTTCAAACACCAGCCCGGCCGGCTTGCCGGTGACCTTCCGGCAGCGGTCCAAGGTGTCCAGGGCCATGCCCGGGTCGGACAGGTCCGCGCTGCGGCCCATCTGGTCCTCGATGCAGAACTCCACGGCCCGCACCGTGCCGGTTTGGCAGACTTCGTGCAGGCGTTGGTTGCACAGATTGCCGCGCGCGTCGGTCAGGCCCCGTTTCTCGGTGCAAATATTGGCCACCAGATCGGCGCCGCCAGCCGTCAGGCCCAGGCCGAAGGCGTGGGGGTTGGCGCTGATGAAGGTTCCCGCCCGGGCGGCACCCAGGGAAAACGCGCGGAATTCCGGTTCGGCCCAGCCGGTGTAGTCCAAGGACAGGTTGACCGGCGAGGGCACCTGGAAGGGCTGTTCAGTTTGCGGCCCGATGATCAGACGGCTGGGGTCATCGGCCGGGGTGCCGTAGATGCCCTCATCCATCGGGTTTGCGCCCATGACCATGTCCAGTCCGGAGGGCTTCACCATGTCTTCCAACATCTGACCGATCCTAGTCACCCTTTGCTATCGAAGGGTTTGTGTCCGCCGGGTATGGCCTTGGGGCCCTGGGATGTCCAAACAAACACGGGCGCCAATCGGACCCGGACCCGGGATATGCCCGAAAAACGCCCAGCTGCCGTATAGACACCATGCGCGCGCCGGCCCCGCCGCAAAAGTCACACACGCGTGACAGCCATCACTTCGGTGTGCACTTGCGGTGAATATCCCCCTAGGCCATGCCCCAGGATCGCCTATTTCCGCTAAAAAATTGGCACTTGCGGCCCGCTCTTGCTATCGAAACGTTAGGGCGTGGCCGGCGGTAACGCCTTACGGTCACAGCGGTCGCCGCCAGGCCAGCAGGGTCCAAAAGCCGTTCTTGGGGTGCGATAACAGTTTCGTGTTCCATCCGGAGGCGGTGGTGAATCGCCGCCGATAGGGTTCCGGGTCATCGAAGAACAGGTCGCTGTCCGGCTGCCAGCGGGCCAGATCCAGCATGTTGACCGCAAAGCCCAGGCGGACCTGGGCGGCCATGGCGCCAAGCCCGTCCAGCGCGAAACGGCGGAACCGGGCCGGGTCCTCATCCATCTTCATGGAGAAGGTGCCCGATGCCACGGCGTAGTCCACGGGCCGGTCCACCCGGTGCCCGAATTCGAACCGCGCACGGGGGTCGGTGATCCGGGCGCGCGCCTCGGACAGCATCGGCGCGAAGATGTCGTAGCCGATGTAGCGCAGGCCGGGGGTGGCCAGGCGGCGGCGGACCAGATCCTCGAACAGGGCGCCGTACGAACAGCCCAGATCCGCCACGGTCCAGGGCTGGTCCCGGGGGTGGGCGCGGAACAGCCGGGCGATGTGGTCGAACCGTACCCGCTGGTGGCGCTGTTCGGCCCAGTAGACCCCGGCCGCGTTGGCGCCGTAGGCGTCATAGGCGAACTGGTAGCTGTCCTGAAGCTTGGCGAACAGCCGGTGTTCGAACCCCGTGGCGTCGCCAAAACTGGCGGCGCTCAACAGTTCGGCGAAGGCCGACACCGGCTGAGGGGTGTCCGCCCCGCCGCCGGTGTCGCCCGTCATCAGTAGCGGTAGTGCTCCGGCTTGAACGGGCCGGTCTGCTTGACGCCAAGGTAGCTGGCCTGATCATCAGTCAACTCCGTGAGCTTCGCGCCGATTTTCTCGAGGTGGAGTCGCGCAACCGCCGC
>CAYNRD010000012.1:0-13389 GCA_964399515.1 uncultured Mycobacteriaceae bacterium
GGTGTCCGGCGACGGCGCCACGTGGGCGGTGATCAACGCGTCGCCCGATCTGCGGGCCCAGATCCTGGCGACACCGGCCTTGCGGCCCGACCCGGGCGCCGGGCCCCGGCACAGCCCGATCGCCGCCGTGCTGCTGACCAACGGGGACCTCGACCACGTCGCGGGGCTGTTGACCCTGCGCGAACGTCAGCCGTTCCGGCTGATCGCCACGGCCGGGATTCACCGCATCCTGGCCGAAAACCCGGTCTTCGCCGCGCTCAGCCATGCCGAGCCGGTCACGGCCCCGCTGGACGGCCCGGTCGCCCTGCCCGGGGGGCTGACCGCGCGCCTGGTGCCCGTGCCCGGCAAGGTGCCGCTGTACCTGGAAGGCGATGTGGTGAACACGGCCCAGCTTGGCGAACAGACCGTGGCGGTCGAGGTCACATGCGGTGGGCGGCGGCTGGTCTACATCCCCGGCTGTGCCGAGGTGACCGGCCCGGTGCGGGAGTTGGCCCGCGGCTGTGACGCGCTGTTGTTCGACGGCACCCTGTTCACCGAGGATGAGCTGATCACCAGCGGCACCGGCACCAAGACCAGCCGGCGCATGGGCCATGTGCCGATCACCGGCGACGGCGGCTCCCTGCATGCCTTCGACGGACTGGGCATCGCAACCCGGACCTATGTTCACATGAACACCACCAACCCGGTCTGGCTGCCGGACAGCCCGGAACGGCGCGCGGTCGAGGCTGCCGGCTGGCGCGTCGGCCGGGATGGGCTGGAGGTGCTGCCGTGACCGTGCTGGCGCCCGACGGGCTGGAGGCTGCGTTGCGCCAAATCGGCGCCGAACGCTATCACCATCTGCACCCGTTCCATAATCGGCTGCATACCGGCGCCTGTACGCCCGACCAGGTGCGCGCCTGGGCGCTGAACCGGTACTGTTATCAGCGGACCATCCCCTTGAAGGACGCGGCCCTTCTGGCCCGGATGGAGGACCTGCCCCTGCGCCGGATCTGGCGTCAGCGGCTGGAGGACCATGACGGCCAGGTCGATGACGCGCCGGAGGGGGGCTTGCGCCGCTGGCTGGCCCTGACCGACGGGCTGGGCTTCGAACGCGCCTATGTCACCGGCCTCACCGGTGTCCTGCCCGCCATACGCTTTGCCTGTGACGCGTATGTCCGCTTTGTGTCCGAGCGGCCGGTCCTGGAGGCGATCGCGTCCAGCCTGACCGAACTGTTCGCGCCCCAGATCATCCAAACCCGGGTCGCGGGACTGTTACGCCACTACCCCTTTATTACCGAGGACGTGCTGCGCTATTTCAATCATCGATTGACCGAAGCCCCCCGGGACGCGAATTTCGCCTTGGAGTACGTCAAGACCCACGCCACCACCGCCGACGCCCAGCATCGGGTGCTGGCGGCGCTGCGGTTCAAGTGCGCCATGCTGTGGGCGCAGTTGGACGCGTTGGAACACGCCTATGTCCTGGGCCGGCCACCGCCCGGCGCCTGGGACCCGGCGATGCGGGCCGGGTGAGGCGCCAAGACGATGCTGACCTTGAACGAAGCCGACGTGCCCTGCCTGCCGCGCGGGGTCCGCATCAAGGACTGCCCGGTGCGCAACACGCCGATGCTGCTTGCGCCGGAGCGGGCGATCCCGCTGGACCGGACCGGGGCCGCGATCATCGGCCATGTCGATGGGCAGCGCAGCATCGGCCGCATCGTCGATCGCCTGGTGTGGGAGTTCACCAGCCCCCGGGACCGGATCCTGGAGGACAGCGTACGTTTTCTGTCCCGCCTGGCCGCGGCCCGCATTGTTGACCTGAAATGAAGCGCGCCCGAGCCATATCGGCCTTGCCGCCGCCGATCGCGCTGCTGGCCGAACTGACCCATCGCTGCCCGCAGCGCTGCCCCTACTGCTCGAACCCCATGGACCTGACCCGCCGGTCGGCGGAAATGCCGGCGGCCGATTGGGCGCGGGTGCTGAAGCAGGCAGCGGCGTTGGGGGTCTTGCAGGTGCATTTTTCCGGCGGCGAGCCGGCCGCGCGCGGCGATTTGCCGACCCTGGTCGCCTTCGCCAGCCGGGCCGATGTGTACACCAACCTGATCACCTCGGGCCTGGGTCTGCAGGCACCGGTGCTGAAGGCCTGCGTGGCCGCCGGCCTGGACCATGTGCAACTGTCCGTGCAGGGGCCGGACGCGGGCGCCGACCGCATTTCCGGCATCGACCGGGCCTTCCAGATCAAGGAAAAGGTCGTCGGCTGGATTGACCAGGCCGGCCTGCCCCTGACCCTCAACGCCGTGGTCCACCGGCAAAACCTGGACCGGCTGGATGAGATCATCGACCTGGCCGTGGACTGGCGAGCCCGGCGCTTGGAAATCGCCCATGTCCAGTACCACGGCTGGGCCTTGGCCAACCGTGCGGCCCTGATGCCCACGCCCGAGCAGATCACCGCCGCGGCCCAACTGGTCACGGAGCGCCGCCAGGCCCTGATGGGTGTGCTGGCGATCGATTACGTGCCGCCCGACCATGCCAGCCAGTACCCCAAATCCTGCATGGGCGGCTGGGGCCAGAACGGCATCGTGGTCACCCCGGAGGGGACGGTGCTGCCCTGCCACGCCGCCCGCACCCTGCCGAACCTCACCTTCCAGACCGTCCATGAGGCGGGCCTGGACGAGATCTGGCGGGACGGGGCGGCGTTCAACGCCTATCGCGGCATCGACTGGATGCAGGAGCCCTGCCGAAGCTGCGACCGGCGCACCAAGGATTGGGGCGGCTGCCGGTGCCAGGCCTTCGCGCTGACCGGCGACGCGGCGGCGACCGACCCTACCTGCAGCCTGTCCCCCCATCACGGCCGGCTGCGCGCCCTGATCGGCCGGGAGGTGGCCGAGGCCGAAACCGGCCTGACCTATCGGGGGTTTTGACCGGGTGCCTGATCTGGTCGATCAGATGGGCCGGACGGTGCCGGTACCGGACCACCCAATGCGGGTGGTGTCCCTGTGCCCTTCGACAACGGAAACGGTCCTTGGCCTGATCGATCGGGGGCGTTTGGCCGGCCGCACGGATTTCTGCACCCGGCCCGCCGGGGTAGTGACGTCCATCCCCTCGGTCGGCGGCACCAAACGCCTGAATCCGGACGCGGTCTCGGCCCTGGACCCGGACCTGATCCTGTCCGTTCGGGAGGAGAACGACCACACCCAGATCGCCGCCCTGGCCGCGCGCTGGCCGGTGCTGATCCTGGACCCGGTCGATATCGAAACCATGCTGGCGGGCGTGCGGCTGCTGGGTCGGGCCTTGGATGCGGCCGATGCCGGCGCCGCGTTGGCGACGCGCCTGGCCGCCGCCCTGCCGCCACCAGGGCCCCCGGTGCGCGTGGTCTACCTGATCTGGCGCAAGCCCTATATGGCGGCGGGGGCGGGCACCTATATTGGTGCGGTGCTGGCGGCGCTGGGCCTGGTCAACGCCGCGGCCGCCCTGCCCGGCCGCTATCCGGAGCTGACGCCGGAGAAACTCGCCGGTCTGGATGGCGCGGTCGTGCTGGCGGCGTCGGAGCCGTTCCCGTTCGGGGAAAAGCACGTGGCCGGCCTGGCCCGGGACTTCGCCCCGGCCCGGCCGCTGCTGGTCGATGGCGAGGCGTTCGGCTGGCATGGCATCCGGCTGTTGGACGGTGCCGCCACCCTGGCCCGGGTCCGGTTACAGATTCAGGAACTGGCCGAACCCGACCGTGGCTGAGAAGTGTTCCGCCGCGGCACCCTGGGCCAAGGCGGCCTTGATCACACCGGAATGGGTGACGGCCAGCACGGGCCCGTCCCGCCGGCGCAAATCGGCGACCGCGGCATCGACCCTGGCCTTCAGCATCGCTACCGTCTCACCGCCATGGGGGTTGGCGTGGAGGAAGTCATCCCGCCAGGCGTCCAGCTCCGGCCGTGGGATCTCCGCCCAGGGCCGCATCTCCCACGCGCCGAAGTCCAATTCGATCAGGCGCGGGTCTATCTCTGGCGCAAGGCCCAGCTCGATCCCAAGCCGCTCCGCCAGCCGCCGGCACCGGCCCAACGGGCTGGACACCAGATGGGCGACACCGCCCGGCAGGCTTTCGCGGACACGCTGCGTCTCCGCATCGAAACTGGCCGCCAGCGCCAGATCCGTGCGGCCATAGCAGGTGCCGGGCGCCACATCCGGCGTGGTGTGCCGCAACAGAATCACAGCCATATCGCCACCCCAAGGATCAGGCCCACGGCGCTGACCTGCTGGACGGCGCCCAGGCAGTCACCGGTGTAGCCGCCCAGCTTGGCCTCGAACATCGCGCGCATGGCACCATGACCGACGATCAGGCCGATCAGTCCGCACAAGGCCGCCTGTGGGCCGATCGCGGCGATTAGGGCAGCGATGATCCCAAGCCCGGTCAGCCCGGCGATTCCCGCATCGGCCACCCCCAGCCCGGCCGCGACCGGCTTTCCCGTGCCGTGATCCCGGGCGTAGCGGCCGGTCGCGATCACCGCCACCGCAGATAGGCGCGACAAACCGTGCCCGGCCACCAGCACCGCCATGGCGGCCCCGGCCGGCAGGGCGGCCAGGCCCAGGATCTGGGCCGCGACCACCAGCCCCAACGCCAACGCCCCATAGGTGCCAAGCCGGCTGTCCTTCATGATCTCCAGCGCCCGCTCACGCGTCACGCCGCCGCCGATGCCGTCGAAGACATCGGCCAAACCGTCCTCATGGAAAGCGCCGGTGGCCAGGACCGTGGCCGAAACCGCCAGCAGGGCGCTCAGCGCCGGCGGCAGCGCCAGGGCGCCGAGGGCGTAGACCAAAGCGCCGATCCCGCCCACCAGCAGCCCCACCGCCGGATAATAGCGCGGCGTCTTGGCCATGCGCGCCGGGGTGTAGCCCAGCTCCGCCGGCAGGGGCAGCCGGGTCAGGAACTGCGCCGCCAGCACGAACACCCGCCCCTGTTCGGACAGCCAGCCGATCATAACGGCCCCGAAACCCCGGCCGTATCAAAGCTGGCCATCTCGGCCAGCATGGACGCGGCCGCCCGGGCCAGCGGCCAGGCCAGCAGCGCGCCGGTCCCCTCCCCCAGGCGCAGGCCCAGATCGAACAGCGGCTCGGCACCCAGCGCCGCCAGCACCGGGCCGTGGCCCGGCTCCGCCGACCGGTGCGCAAAGAGCAGGGCGGACCGGCAGCCGGGTGCGGTCCTTACCGCGATCAGGGCGGCGACCGTGGCGATGAAGCCATCGACCAGCACCAGCCGCCGGGCGGCGGCGGCGCCCAGCATCGCCCCCGCCAGCATGGCGATCTCAAACCCGCCGACGGCCCGCAGGGCGTCCATGGGCATGGCGGGCCGGGCCGGCAGGCGGGACGCCACCCGGGCCAAGACCGCCCGCTTGCGGGCCAGCCCGGCCGCGTCCAGGCCGGCTCCCGGCCCGATCAGGCGTTCCAGCGGCAGATCCAACAGGGTGTGGGCCAGCAAGCTGGCCGACGCGGTGTTGCCGATGCCCATTTCGCCCAGGCACAGGGCCGGCCAGGGTGCGGCGGCACCCAGCGCCCGACCCGCCTCCAGCGCCTGGCGCGCTTGGGCTCCGGTCATCGCGGGGCCGATGGCGGCGTTGGCGGTGCCGGGACCGCATCGCCGGTCGATCAGGTCGGGGTGATCGATCGGCGCGACCATGCCGGCATCGATCACCCGCACCGCGATCCCCAGGCTGCGGGCGAACACCGTGGAGGCCGCCCCGCCGGCCAGGATCGTCCGGACCATCTGACCGGTGACCGCCTGGGGATAGGCCGATACCCCTTCGGCGGCCAGACCGTGATCGGCGGCGAACAACATCAGCCCGCACCGGTCCAGCCGGGGGGCGAGGCGGCCCTGCAGGCCGGCGATCCGGGCCGCGAGCTCCTCCAGCCGGCCCAGGCTGCCCGGTGGCTTGGTCTTGGCGTCCAGGGCCGCTTGGATGTGGGCCGGAAAACCGTCTGGCGTCATGGCCGGGCCGGTTTAGCGGCCCGGCGCGCGCCCGTCCAACTCAGATCACGTGCTGGCCCAAGGTGCGGTCCAGGTCGTGGAAGATGGTGTGGTGGTGCAGGGGCTGGTTGCGCAAGGTGGCGAACTCGATCAGGAAGGTCTGCCCGTGGATGCGGTAGTAGATGGAGTTGCCGTCCAGGTCGGCGCCGGCCCAGCCGAAGCGCACCGCGGCCAGATCCTCCTGGGCCAGGCGCGCCTTTTGGGCGTCGGCGAGCGGGCCGGTCAGGTGGTCGGTGGCGTAGACCGCGATCAGCCGCTCGACCCGGTCGCGCTGGCTGGGGGTCAGGTCGCCCAGGGCCACGCCCTCCCGCGTTTCATAGCGGTCTTCCCGGCCGGCGGTGGCCCGGATGTTGCCAAAGCTGGCCTCCCGCAGCAGCGCCTGGCGGCGGGTGGCGCCGGCCAACTCCCCGAACACCGCCCGGCCCAGGGGTTCGTTCTCCGGCAGCACCACCAGGCCTTGGAACGGGCCGGATGGCACCGTGTTCGGCTCGGACGAGAACGCCTTGGGCGTGTGGGACACCACCTGGTCGTCCTTCAGCGTGACGGACAGGGTCAGGTGATGGCCTTCCCAGCGGAACCCCCAGGCGCCAGTCTCCGACGGCGTGCCGAAGATCATCAGGCTGAACCGCTCCCGGTTGCGGTCCGGGCTGCCCTTTTGCCATTCATCGCGCAGGATATCCTGCTGCAGCATGATGTTCATGGCCGTCTCAAGCCCGGTTTGGGACAGGCCGGCCGAAAACACGTCCAGGGCCAGATCCTTCTGCTCCGGCGTCTGTTGCTCCAGGGCCAGGCCGGGGGCGAAGCGGGCACCCAGCATATAGGTCCACGCCTTGCGGGTGGCGTCATCGAAGGTGAAGCTGGCCTGCTCGCGCTGCTCTCCGTTCAGGCTGTCCAGCCAGCGGGTGGCGCGCTCGCGCATCAGGGTGCCAATGCCGCCGTCCGCAGCGTGGGCACGGCCGGGGCCGAAGGGCGACCGGGGCACCGTGGCCAGCGCCGCGCCGGCGCCAAGTCCGGCGATGGTGGCTCTGCGGGACAGGGGCGCGGTGTGGACCATGGGGGAAGCCCTTCTTCGGTTGGGGAACGGACGTCATCCCGGGTTGTACACCCGATCCGGCGGCGGTTTTATGTCAGCGGGGTCCGCCAATCCGCCCTTGCGGCGCGGTGCCGTGTCCCTTATTTGCCATAGGCAAGCCTCAACAGGGAGATCGCGTGATGCGCTCAGGTCTGATCGGTGCCGTCATCCTCGCTGCAAGCTGGACCCTCGCACCCGGGGGGCAGGCCACGGCCGCCACCGTGGTGACCGAGAGCGATGTGCCGATCACGCTGGGCTTCGACCGCCAAGTGCTGATCGAAGGGTTGGAACATCCCTGGGGCCTGGATTGGCTGCCCAATGGCGACATGCTGATCACCGAGCGGCCGGGCCGGCTGCGCCTGGTCAAGGATGGCCGCTTGTGGGCCGCCCCCATCGACGGGGTGCCCGAGGTGTTCGCCGCCAACCAGGGTGGCCTGTTGGATGTGTCCGTGCACCCGGATTTCGCGCGGACCGGCCTGGTCTATCTGACCTATGCCCATGGCACGGCGGAGGCCAACACCACCCGGGTTGGCCGCGGCGTGCTGGACGGCACCACCTTGCGCGACTTCGAGGTGATCTTCGAGACGGTCAAGCCCAAGCCCGGCAACCAGCATTTCGGCGCCCGCATCGCCTGGCAAGCCGATGGCACGATGCTGGTGTCCATCGGCGACGGCGGCAATCCGCCGGTGTCCCTGGAGGGGGAGTTCATCCGCCGCCAGGCCCAGAAGCTGGACAGCCACTGGGGCAAGCTTTTGCGCCTGAACGCCGATGGCAGCGTGCCGGACGACAACCCGTTCGTGGGCCGGGATGACGCCCTGCCGGAAATCTGGAGCTATGGCCACCGCCACATCCAAGGCTTGGCGATCGACCCCGCGACCGGCCAGGTTTGGGCGACCGAACACGGTGCCCTGGGCGGTGATGAGCTGAACAGCCCGCAGGCGGCGGTCAACTACGGCTGGCCCGAGGTGACCTATTCGCGGGAGTATGTGGGCGGCGGGCCGATCGCCGAGGCGGTCACCGGCCCTGGCCTGGCGGACCCCAAGCTGGTCTGGCGCACCGCGATCGCGCCCTCGGGCCTGGTGTTCTACACCGGCGACGCCTTCCCCGAATGGCGGGGCCAGCTGTTCGCGGGCGGGCTGATCACCCAGGACATCCGCCGGCTGGCGCTGGATGAGGATGGCCAGGTGGTCGATCAAGGCGCGCTGCGCATCGCCCAGCGGGTACGAGACGTCCGCCAGGGCCCGGACGGCTTCCTGTACGTGCTGACCGATCAGGGCTCGGGCAGCCTGTTGCGGCTGGTGCCGGCCGGTGGCGGTGCGACCGCGCCGGTGGCGGCGGACTAATCAGGCCAGGCCGGGCTCGGCCCGGGCCGGAGCCGGGCCGGGCCGGCGGGCGTAGACCAGGGCGAAGGCGGGCGGGGTGAAGTAGAACGCCACCACCACCGACAGCAGCACGCCCCCGGCGATTGCGGTGGCGAAGGGCGGCCAAAACCCGCCGCCGGCCAACAGTAACGGCAAGAACCCGCCGAAGGTGGTGATGGTGGTGGACACGATGTG
Source organism: uncultured Mycobacteriaceae bacterium (assembly GCA_964399515.1). Classification (GTDB taxonomy): domain Bacteria; phylum Pseudomonadota; class Alphaproteobacteria; order DSM-16000; family Inquilinaceae; genus CAYNRD01. Next base: position 8,615 of record CAYNRD010000012.1, read on the forward strand.
GCGACCGGATCCCGCCACCACCCGCGCCATGGCCGCCCGGTCGCCCGCGACGGCGTCGGGATCGTCCCGAAGCCCGGTCATCACGATGATCGCGGCGTTGATCGACACGCCGACCGAGCCGATCACCCCGATGATCGCCTGAATGCCGAACGGGTGCTGCAAAACCGCCAGGGACAGCATCGACAGGCCCGCGGACAAGACCGCCACCACCAGGGCCACCAGCGTCAGGCGCAGCGAATTGAAGGTCAGGATCAGCACGGCGACGGTCAAGGTGGCGACCAGGGGGCCGGCAGCGGCCAGATTGCCCAGCGTCTCCGCCCGGGCATCGGCGTCCCCGCCCAGCTCCAACCGGTAGCCGGGGCCCGGGGTGAAGCCCTGCGCCTGCAACGCCGCCAGCACATCGGACAACGCTTCCTCGGGCAACACGTCCCGTGGGATGAAGCCCTGGATTGTGTTGAGCCGTTCCCCGTCCCGGCGGGTGATCGCGGTCTCGCGGGGCACCAGGGCGACCCCGCCCAGGGCCGAGGCCGGCGGGCCGATCGCCCCGCCGCCCAGGCTGAGCGGCAAATCGGCGATTGCTACCGGATCCGAGCGCAACGGCGCAGCACCGCCCGGGGTCACCATCCGGACCCGCACCGGCAGCTGCTCCGTGCCCTCGATCAGCGAGCCGCCGGTGACCCCCTCCAAGCCCGCCTGCAACTGGCGCGCGACCCCGCCCAGGTTCAGCCCGACCACGCGGGCGGTGTGTTCCTCCACGGCGAGGCGCAGCTGTGGGGCGGCGGCATCGATGGAGCCGCGCACCAGGATGACGCTGTCCATCCTGGCCATCACCGCCCGCACCTGCTCACCCAGCCGGCGCAGCTCGGCCAGTTCCGGGCCGACGATGCGCAGCTCCACGGGCGCGGGGACCGGCGGGCCCTGCTTCAAGCCTTGCACGATCACGCGGGCTTCGGGATGGGCGGCGGACAGCCGGGCCTGCAGGTCCGGGATCAGGCGTTCGGTCTCCCGCGCGGAGGCGGTGGTGATCAGGGCCTGGGCAAAGCCCGGCTCCTGGTCGCGGTTGGCGATCATGTTGTAGTAAAACGGCGGTGCCGAGCGGCCGGCGACCCAGGTGACGGTGCGAATGCCCGGCTCCGCCAGCAGGACCGCGTCGATGGCCCGCACGGTGGTCAGGGTGGCATCGATGGCGGCCCCGCCCACCATCTCCACATCGATATGGAACTGGTCCCGGTCGACACCGGGGAAGAACTGCGCCGTCAGGGTCGGCAGGGCGGCGAAGCCGGTCAGCGGCAGGACCATCGCCAGCGCCATGGACCGCACCGGATGGGCCACGCTCCAGGCCACGGTGCGCGCGAAGGCCCGCCCCACCGGGCTGGGCCTCGGCTCCGACCGGGGCACCGGCAGCACCCGCCCCGCGATGGCCGGCGTGATCACCAGGGCGATGACCAAGGACCAGCCCAGCATGATCACGACGGCGGTGGCGATGGAGCCGACGAAGTCACCCGCCGGCCCCGGCAGCAGGATCATGGGCAGGAAGGCCAGCATGGTGGTGAGGGTCGAGGCCACCAGCGGCGCCGCCAGCCGGGTCACAGCCCCCGAGACCGCGGCAAGGCGGTCGCGGGCCGCCCGCAGCCGCCGGCCAATCTCATCGACCATGACGATCGCCGCATCCACCAGCAGGCCCAGGGCGACGATCAAACCGGTGACGCTCATCTGATGGATGGCCAGGCCGATCAGTTGCATGGTCGCCACGGACGCCAGGGACGCGACCGGCAGGGCGAAGGCCACGATCAGGGCCGACCGCCAGCCCAAGGTCAGAACCAGGACCATGATGATCAGCGTGGCGCCGATCGCCATGTTCAGGCCCACCTCCGCCAGGCGGTCGCCGGTATAGGTGCTCTGGTCGAACACCAGGCGCATCTCGATGCCGGCGGGCATCGGTGCCGCGGCCATGGCCTGCCGGATGTCGTCCATCCAAGCACCGATCTGCAGGCCCTCCTCGATCCGGGCGGCGACCAGAACCGCCCGAACGCCGTCCTGCAGGGCAATCTCAGTGGCCGGCGCGCGCGGCCCCCGGGTCACCGTCGCCACGTCGCCCAGCCGGGTGGCGTGCCCGCCCTCGGCGGTCAGCACCACCTGGCGCAGCCGGTCCAGGGCTTCGATTTCGCCGGCCACTTCGATCACCAAATCCGAGCCCGCCCCGCGCAGGCGGCCCGCCTCGACCTCGGCGTCGGCGGCGGCGATGGCGGCGGAAATGGCGTCCGCGTCCAGGCCCAGGGCCGCGGCGCGCACGGCATCGACCCGGACCAGCACCTCCTCGGCGGGCACTCCGTAGCGCTCGACCAGCTTGGTGCCCGAAACACCGCGCAGGGCATCGGCGACGCCCTGGGCGTACCGGTCGATCAGGGTCAGCGGCACATCGGCATGGCGGCCGCGAAGGGCGATGATCGCGGCATACGCACCGGCTGTGCCGTCGGAATCGAAATCCGGTGGCTGCACGCCGGCCGGGAAGCCGCGCCGGGCCTCCTCCAGCGCGTCGCGCACCTCCCCCCAGACGCCTTCAATCTGATCTTCGGCCAACCGGTTGGACAGCTCGATCGAGACCACCGACACCCCGGTGGCCGAGGTGCTTTCGATCACCTCGACCTCGGCGATTTCCCGCACCGCCTCCTCGATCGGAATGGTGACCAGGGCCTCCACCCGACCGGGGTCGGCGCCGGGGAACGGCGTTGTGATGGTGGCGAAGATGTTGGTGATCGTCGGGTCTTCCTGGCGGCCCAGGGTCGCCAGCGCGGTCGCCCCCAAAGCCAGGATCACGAACAGAAGGACGGCGGCCAGCCGGGGTTCCCGAAAGGTCAGGCTGGCCAGCGTCGGGCGGGCGGCGTCATTCGGCCCGGTCACGGGTCGGCCCCGTCCGCTTCGGCCAGGGCCGGGGGTGCGGGCGCGGTTGGGGCGGCGGCGGTCGCCGCCTGGCCGGGCACCACCCGATGGGGGCCGGCCGTGATCACCCGGGCGCCGTCCGGGAACGTGCCGCGCACGAAGGCCCGGGCTCCATCGGTGTGGACGATCTCAACGGCTTCCATGGCCACGGTGCCGGGGGCGTCGGCGGTGTCCCCGGCGGCTAGGGTCAGGATCGTCCAGGTGCCGCGGGTGCCCTCCCGCAGGGCCGCCACCGGCACCCAGGCGCCGCGCTCGACCACCGGCTGGTCCAGCACCAGCATGCCGGTGCGGCCGTACAGGCCGACCGCCTGGGCCGGTGCCATGTCCAGGGTGACCAGCACGATGCGGGTGCGGGTCACCGGGTCCAGGTCCGGGGCCAGGCGCTCGATCCGGGCCGGGACCCGTCGACCGCCAATCTCGACCAGGGCCGTGTCTCCGGCCGCCAGGCCCCGCGCCAGATCGGGATCGATGCCGACCCGCATGCGGGGCGCTTGCTCCTCGATCAGGCTGGCCAGGGGCTGCCCCACGGCCACCACGGCTCCGTCATCCAAAAACCGGTCCGCGACCCGGGCATCGTAGGGCGCGCGCAGGATGCTCTTGTCCAGGCGCACCCGCACTCCGGCCAGGGCGGCCCGGGTCTCGGCGATCAGGGCGACCAGTTCCCGTTGGGTCAGGCTGGCCTCGTCCAGCAACTGGTCGGAGGCGAAACCACGGTCGTTCAGCTCCGCCTGCCGGGCCAAGGTGCGCCGGGCCAGCTCCGCCCGCGCTTCCAAGGCCGCGATCGAGGCCGCCAGCCGGTCCCGCTCGGCGTCCAGCAGGGCGGTGTCCAGCCGGGCCAGTTCCGCCCCCGCCGGCACCAGATCGCCCTGGTCGACGGTCACGGCCTCGACAACGCCGGCCAGCTCGAAGGCCACATCGGTTCGGCGCACCGCCTCGACCGTGCCGACGAAGCGGCGGGTGACCGTGAAGCCATCGGTCCGCCCCAAAGCCTCGGTGGCGACGGCCACCGGCGGTTCCGGCGGCGGCCCCTCGACCGCTTGGGCGCGCTCGGCCAGGATCCCGCGCAGGCCGATGACGGCCCCGAGGGCAAGGACGACCACCAGCAGCGTGATCAGCGGGCTGATGCCACGGCGCAGTGCTGCGCCAACGCCACGGCCCATGGGGTCCGGCATCATCGGGGGCTCCCTTCACGGTTTCCCCGAATGTAAGCAGCTCTTACTTTTCGTCAAGCGACATGGGCCGCCGGGATTTGCTATGGACGGGTTTGGACTGCGGGTTGCGGGGACAGGGCGATGGCGAAGGCCGGCCAAGACATCATCACCGGGCGGGGGCCGGCCCGCTATCACCACGGCGATTTGCCGGCGCAGCTGATCGCCGCCACCCGGCAATTGGTGGAGGCCCATGGGCCGGACGGGGTGTCGGTGGCCGGGGCCGCCCGGGCGGCGGGCGTCAGCTCCGCCGCGCCCTATCGCCACTTCGCCGACCGGGATGCGTTGCTGCGGGCGGTGGTGTTCGATGCCATGGACCGGCTGGAGCAGGCCATGCGCGCGGCGGCGGCGGCGGAGCCCGCGGGGTCGCTGGCGCGGATCGTCGCCATCGGCCGGGCCTATCTGGACTTCGCCACCGCGGAGCCGGGTGGCTTCCGGCTGATGTTCGCCCTGACCCGGCACCATGGCGAGGACCCGGCGGTGGTCGATCAGGGCCGGGCCTGTTTGCAGGTGCTGATCGACGCGATCATCGCCGTCGCTCCCATGGCGGGTGAGGACCAGGTCCGCGCCCGGGCGCTGCAGCTGTGGGGCTATGTCCACGGGCTGGCGTTCCTGACCATCGATGAG
>CAYNRD010000013.1:0-13248 GCA_964399515.1 uncultured Mycobacteriaceae bacterium
GGCCCGGTCCAGCAAGTGTGCCATCGAAGTACCGGTCCGACGGGAAACGCGTGACAATTCCATGAAGGCGGGCCGGGATCGAACCGTGGCCCTTCAATCTTGTTCAAAGTTTGTTATAAGGCAGGGCGTTAAAACGCTGTGACGCGCCAGCACACCGACCATGGGTGCTGGTATCGTTCGGCCGTGGCGACAAGCCCGTTGCCGTGGTGCCGGTGAGGCCGTAACCCGTCTCGGAACCAGAGCAGGCGGTGCACGTTACCGGAACAGCAAATTCAGGTGTCCCTCGGCCGTTCGCGAGGCATCTGGGATCCAGGTCCGGGAGTTTCCATCCGGGGTCTATCAAGGAGAATAGACAATGAAATCGGTTCGTACCCTCGGCTTGCTTGCGGGTGTGTCGCTTCTGGCCGCTTGTGCCCAATCGGTCGGCCAATTGAACAACGCCACGGCCACTGGCAGCCCGTTCACCCAGGCCCTGGCCGCAGAGTATCGCGACTTCGCGAATTTCGAGGCGCGCGAGATGTTCGACTTCGACGACGCGGAGCTGTTCGCGCAAAAAGGCCTGCAGGCCGCCAATGGCGTGGTCGTGCAGCCCGAGGATCCGAGCGATTGGGACCTGACCCTGGACAATCTGTTGGAGCTGGCGGTCGCCCGCTCCCGCCTGGTGCGGGCGCTGGGCCCGAACCGGGGCCGGATCGATTTCCCGAATGAAGCGGCCATTGCCCAAGCCCGGTTCGATTGCTGGGTCGAGCAGGCCGAGGAAAACGCACAGCCTGACCACATCGCCGCCTGCAAGAGCGAGTTCGAAGCCGCCCTGGCCACGCTGGAAGCCGCCCAAATGGCGCAGCCCGAGCCCGAGCCGGTGGCCCCGGCCCCGCCCCCGGGCCCGCGCCGCACCGACTTCCTGGTGTTCTTCGATTTCGATGAATCCGCCATCACCCCGACCGCGCTGGGCATCCTGCAGCAGATCGCCCGGGATGTTCAGGAATTCGACATCGACGGTTTGAAGGTGGTCGGCCACACCGATACCTCGGGCTCGGTGGCCTACAACCAGGCCCTGTCGGAGCGGCGGGCGCAGGCGGTGCGCGATGCGCTGGCCGGCATGGGTGTCTCGGCGCAGGCCATCATCACCGAGGCGTTCGGGGAAACCCAACCGCTGGTGACGACCCCGGACGGCGTCCGGGAGCCGTCGAACCGGCGCAGCCGGATCACCTTCGAGTAATCAGCGATTACCGTGCCGGACCCCGTGCCACCGGGGTCCGGCGCATCTGGTCAGGAACGGGCCGGGCTTTTATAGTCCGTGCCCGTTCTTTTTTGCGGCTGCCAACGGCCGCGCCGAGGGTTGCGAGGCCCCCAGTGTACCAAGCGGAAACCCGGTCGATCGTCATCTCGGTGTCGCCGAAGTACCTCGAGGATCAGTCCGACCCCGAAACCGGACACTATGTCTGGACCTATCACGTCAAGATCGAGAACCGCGGCCAGGAGGGTGTGCAACTGCGCAGCCGCCACTGGCGGATCACCGACACCACCGGCATCTGCCACGAGGTGCGCGGACCCGGGGTAGTCGGGGTGGAGCCGGTCATCCAACCGGGCGAGGTGTTCGAGTACACCAGCGGCACGCCGCTTTCGACCCCGTCCGGGCTGATGTTCGGCACCTATCAAATGGAAACCGTCTCGGGCGAACGGTTCGACGCGGTGATCCCCGCCTTCTCCCTGGACAGCCCGCACCAGCCGATGCGGCCCAATTGACGCCGCACGAAAAGGTTGCAACTCTTGCGGAGCGCGAAAATCGGGTGCGCGCACTTGACGCTTGCACGCCCGCGGCACCTCGGTCATGACTATCGCATCCGTCGTCGAGCCGGGCCTATGGCCTTTGCGGGCAGATGACCTACTTCGTTGGATGTCGCTTTTGCGTCGCAACCTCATGGCCCCCCGCATCCGGATTGGATAGGCGCCCCCCCTGGGCGCATGGCTTCCTGGACGCGCGGTGATTTCTGAAAGGACCCGCCATGGCACCGCCTGACGCCTCCGCCCCCAAGGCGGACGTTTCCACCGCACCCCCCCTTGAACGCCCAACCCAGGCCGAGGCCGAGGCGGCGGTGCGCACGCTGCTGCTGTATGCCGGAGACGATCCGGACCGGCAGGGGTTGCGCGACACCCCCAAGCGGGTCGTGCGGTCCTACTCGGAATTCTACCAGGGCTACGGGGTCGATCCGCTCGACTATCTCAAGCGGACCTTCGATGAGGTCGAAGGCTATGACGAGATGGTGGTGTTGCGGGGCATTCGGTTTGAATCCCATTGTGAACATCACCTGGTGCCGATCATCGGCATCGCCCATGTGGGCTACCTGCCCCGGAACCGCATCGTCGGCATCTCCAAACTGGCCCGGGTCGTGGACGCCTATTCCAAGCGCCTGCAAATCCAGGAACGCCTCACCGCCCAGATCGCGTCGGCGATCGATGAGGTGTTGGACCCGCTGGGCGTGGCGGTTTGGATCGAGTCCGAGCACCACTGCATGACCACCCGGGGCGTGCAAAAGCAAGGGGCCGCAATGGTGACCTCCCGGATGCTGGGCGCGTTCAAGCAGGACCGGGACCTGCGCCGGGAATTCATGGCGTCGATCGGCAAGTGACGGGCGGGACCGCCGGGTGATTGATCATCGCCCGATCGCCTTCGTCACGGGCATTCTGCTGTGCATTTTGTCCGGCTTCATGCTGGTGCCGGCGCTGGTGGACTTGTCGGCCGGCAATCCGGACTGGCGCGGCTTCGTCATCGCCGCCGCCATCACCCTGTTCGTGGGCGGCGCCTTGGCGCTGTCCACGGTCGGCGGCCGCTTCGACCTGAAAATCCGCCAGGCCTTCGTTCTGACCACCGTGCTGTGGCTGGTGATCGCGGCCTTCGGCGCCCTGCCGTTCACCTTTTCCAACCTGCGCCTGTCCTACACCGACGCCTTTTTCGAGAGCATGTCGGGGATCACCACCACCGGCTCCACGGTGCTGCGCGGGCTGGACACCATGGCGCCGGGCCTGTTGATCTGGCGGTCGCTGCTGCAGTGGCTGGGCGGCATCGGCATCATCGTCATGGCGTTGTCGATCCTGCCGATGCTGCGGGTGGGCGGCATGCAGTTGTTCCGAATGGAAAGCTCCGACACCTCGGACAAGGTCCTGCCCCGCGCCGCCCAGATCGCCAGCTCGATCGGGGTGTTGTATCTGCTGCTGACCATGGCCTGCGCCAGTGCCTACGGCTTGGCCGGCATGCCCTGGTTCGATGCGGTCGCCCATTCCATGACCACAATCGCCACCGGCGGTTTCTCCACCTCCGACGCGTCGATCGGGCGGTTCAATTCCCCCGGCATCGAGGCGGTCGCCACGGTGTTCATGCTGCTGGGCTCTCTGCCCTTCGTCTTGTACCTGCAGGCGGTGCGCGGTGACTGGCTGTCCCTGTTGCGGGACCGGCAGGTGCTGTGGTTCTTGGGCATCGTTGTCACCGGCATCACCACCATGACCTTGTATCTGATCAATTCCGTTGATGCCCTGACCGGGTTCGAGGCGCTGCGCTTCGCCTCCTTCAACGTGGTGTCGATGATCACCGGCACCGGCTACGCCACCACCGATTTCGGCCTGTGGGGGCCGTTCGCGATTTCGGCGTTCTTCTTCATGATGTGCATCGGCGGCTGCGCCGGATCGACCAGCTGCGGGATCAAGATTTTTCGCTTCCAGGTGCTGTACGCCAGCACCAAGGCGCAGTTGAACCGGCTGATCTACCCGTCCGGCGTGTTCATCCCCTACTACAACCGCCGCCCCATCCCGGAGACGGTGGCGGAATCGGTGATGAGCTTCTTTTTCATGTTCGCCCTGTGTTTTGTGGCCCTGGCCTTGGGGTTGGGTATGCTGGGGCTGGATTTCCTGACCAGTGTCACCGGGTCCCTGACCGCCTTGGCCAATGTCGGCCCGGGGCTGGGGCCGGTGATCGGCCCCGCCGGCACGTTCACCGGTCTGCCGGACACCGCCAAATGGCTGCTCAGCCTGGGTATGCTGATCGGTCGGCTGGAGCTGTTCACGGTCTTGGTGCTGCTGGCGCCGGCGTTCTGGAAACGCTGACCGGCCGAACCGTCACGTCTTCGGCGGCCGCTCGATCCACATCTGGGTATCGTGGCTGAAGTGCTTGCCGGACGGCTGGACTTTTTGGCGCTTGGCATCGCGATCGGCCTGGGCCCGGGACAGGCTGTCGGTCCGGCCGAACATGCCACGGCCCAGCTTCTCGAAGCTGGCGGCGATGCCCTTCAACAGTCCGCCGCGCGCGGCCAAGCCAACCTCATCGGCGTCCAGCAGCACACCCTGCTCGGCCACGTCCAGGCGGGCCTTGGGCTCCACCTTGCGGCCGATGTCCCGGGTGCGCTCCCCAAAGCCTTCGGGCGGCTTTTCATGGGCGTTGTGCAGCACCATGAATTTGCCGTCCTCCAACTGGGCGACGGAATTGCCGTCCAGCGACCACGCCTTCAGCCCGGAGCCAATGCCCTCGCGCACCCGCTGGGCGGCGGCATCGTCCACGCCGGCGATATCCACGTCGATCATGGTCAGCTTCAGCTGCCGGCCCAGCTGCGCGGCCTCGGCCATGCGGGTCTCGGTCAGGTTCAGGAAGGCGTCGGAGCTGAGGTATTCGGGCATCTCCGTGATGCCCTGGCGCAACAATTCCGGCGGCAAGGGCGCGGGGATTCGCTGGAAGCCCAGATGGATCATGCCCTTCAGCTCCGGCATGGCGACGCCGGAAACCCGGGCGTAGATGTGCGGCTGCTTGAAGTGGTTCAGGCGCACCATGACCCGGTCGATGCGCCGGTAGCAGGTCAGCCGGTACAGGATTTCCAGCAGCACCTGCTGGTCCTGCCGGGCGACCAGGTCGAACAGGGTGGTGCCGAACTCGCCCAGATCGGCGCCCATCATGCTTTCGACACCGCCGGCATCGTAGAAGATGTTGCCGTCCTTGTCCGCCTCGACCAGCAGGTCGTTGGCGGCCAGCGCGAAGGCGGCGAACATGTCCCGTTCCCGCTTCAGCGCGGACAGGATGGGTCGGTTCGGGGCTGCAACCGCCCCCGCTGCATCATTGGACGACACCCGCGACCGCTCCCCTGATAGCTTGGCGACGGCCGATCCGCGCCCAACAGACCCATGCATGTTAGAACCTTACCCCCCGAAACCCCAGTCTTACCGTAGTACCCATAATATGTAGCATTTTAGTTAATTTGAGAGCAATAACGGTGTGCGGCGTTCCAGCTCCCGCACCAGGGCCTGGTCCAGGTCCAGGATCACCGCCTCGATCATCTCGGCCCATTGCTGTTCCCGCTCGGCCAGGGTGATGTCTTCGGGGACGGTCCATTGCCGTTCGGCGCTGCTTTCCGCGAATCCCGACAGCCGCCCGTTGTCCGCTTCGACCCGGGCGGCGACCCGCAGGATGTAGCGTTCGGACTGCGGCGTGGTGAACAGCCCGCCCAGCCCCTCGGCGCCGGCCAGGGCCTGCTCGTACAGCCGGGCCTCGGTGATCACCACGGTGCCGTCACCGGTCTGGCCGGCGGCGGCGAAGCGTTGGCGCGCCCAGGCCATGGCCGCATCCAGCGGGGTTTGGGCCAGCCGGGCATCGACCACCGTGTCGAAGGCCGGAATGCCGCGCCCGTCCCGGGCCTGCATCCGGGCCACGTCGAAACCGATCGTCCCCATATGCTGGAAGGTGGCCGTGGGGATCGCCGGGGTCGGCGGCGGCGTGGCGCAGGCCGCCAGCGTCACCACACCGCCCAACGCCGCCAGAACATCACGCTTTGACCAGCAGCCGGTCCAAATCCGCGTCGCCGAACCGGAAGGTATGGTTGCAGAATTCACAGGTGACCTCGACCTTGCCATCAATCTTCAGATCGTCCAGTTCCGCGCGCGGGATGCCGCGCAAGGCGTCCCCCACCCGGCTTTCGCTGCACTTGCAGTACAATGTCAGGTCCCGGCGCTCGAACACCCGCACGCCGTCCTCGTGGAACAGGCGGAACAGCAGGGTGTTGGGGTCGATGCCCGGATCCAGCAACTCATCCTTGCGGGCCGATTGCATCAAGACCATGGCCCGGCGCCAGTCGTCCTCATGGTCGCTGGACCGGGCGGGCGCTTGGCCCCCCTCGCCGGGCATGCGCTGGATCATCAGCCCGGCTGCCCGCCAGCCTCGGAACCCGGCTTGGTCGGCCTGAAGCGCCACCTCCAAGGTCAGGCCGGTATCGACCTGCTCGGACTGACGGAAATAGTGCTGCACGCATTCGGCCAGCGTCTGCCCCTCCAGGGCGACGATGCCCTGGTAGCGGTCCGTATACGGCCCCTGATCGACCGTGAACGCCAAATGCCCGTGGCCCAGCACGTCCGGGACCGAGGCCGGCCGGTCGGAATGATAGGGCACCGGCAACTGGTCGGTGGCCACGGAGGCATAGCCGCGCACCTGCCCCTGGGAGGTGACATCGACCACCAGCATGGTCACCACCCGGTTGCCGCGGGCCTGCAGGGTGAACACGCCATCGAATTTCAGCCCGCTGGCCAACAGCACCGCCATGACGATCGTCTCGGCCAGCAACTGGGCGACCGGTTCCGGGTAGGGGTGCCTGGACAGGATGTCGTCCAGCAACGGCCCCAGACGGGCGATCCGGCCGCGCAGGGACGAGGCTTCGATCTGGAAGGGCTGGACCATATCCTCACCCTCCACGGCGGGGCGGGCGCCGGGTGGCGGGGGCCGGATGCCCGGGCCGGGGGCATCGCTGGTCATGCTGGGGCCCTCACCCCGCCGCCGCTCGCGCGGGCCGACAGGTGACCGCCGCCCGGTCCAGGCGGGACAGCGCATCCTGGATCTCATCGGCAGTGACCACCAGCGGCGGCAGCAGCCTGACCACGTTGTCCGCCCCCGGCACCAGCAGCAGCCCCTCGGCCTGGGCGGCCGCGATCAGCGCCCCGTTCGGGATCTTGAGCTTCAGCCCCTGCATCAGCCCCATGCCCCTGGCCTCCTGGAACAGGTCCCGGTGGCGGGCGATCAGGTCGGCCAAACCCGCCGCCAGCTCGCGCCCGCGATCGACCACCCCGTCCAGGAACCCGTCCGCCTCCAGGACGTCCAAGACGGCGTTGCCGGCGGCCATGGCCAGCGGGTTACCGCCATAGGTGCTGCCGTGGCTGCCCGCGGTCATGCCCTGGGCGGCCGTGGCCGTGGCCAGAATGGCGCCAAGGGGAAAGCCGCCCCCGATGCCCTTGGCCGCGCACAGCACATCGGGGGTGATGCCGGCCCACTCATGGGCGAACAGCTTACCGGTGCGGCCATAGCCGCACTGGATCTCATCGAAATACAGCAACAGGCCGAACTCATCGGCGGTGGCGCGCAGATCGCGCAGGTAGTCCGCCGGCGCCACCCGGATGCCGCCTTCGCCCAGGATCGGCTCGACATTGATCGCCGCCGTCTCCTCCGTGATCGCGGCGCGCAGGGCGTTCATGTTGCCGAACGGCACCTGGTCGAACCCGTCGGCCATCGGCCCGAAGCCCTGGACCAGCTTGTCGGTCTTGGCGGCGGCGATCGCCGCCAGGGTCCGGCCGTGGAAGGCGCCGGTCACCGTGATCACCCGCCAGCGCTGGGGGTTGCCGGTGGCGGCCTGGTACTTCCGGCACAGCTTGACCCCGCCTTCCCACGCCTCGACCCCGGAATTGCTGAAAAACACCGTCTCGGCGAAGCTTTTGGCGACCAGGCGTTCGGCCAGGCGCCACTGCCCTTCGATCCGGTACAGGTTGGAGGTGTGGATCAGCCGGCCCGCCTGGTCCCGGATCGCGGCGACCAGATGGGGGTGGCAATGACCCAGGCTGGCCACCGCGATGCCGGCGCCGAAATCCAGATAGCGGCGCCCATCGGCGGTGATCAGCCAGCACCCTTCACCACGGTCGAAGCCAAGCTCTGGCGACCCATAGGTGGGCATGACGGCCGGATGCGCGGGCTTAGGGTCCATCGCTGTTCCTCCCCGTCCGATCCTGGACGAAAAACGGCGCGGAATGCCCGCGCCGCCAAATGCTCCCCGATCTAACCGCCTCCCGGCGCCGGGGTCAATTTCTCAGCCGCCAGCCGCGCCGGAAAAGCCGGTCCACCACCAGCCACAGCGCCAGATTGGTGGCCGCCACCACCGTCAGGGACACCGCCGGCGGCAGCGCCCCCTGACCGGTCCAGCCATATCGGAACCCATCCACGGCATGGAACACCGGGTTGAATTGCTGGACCCAGACCGCGCCCTCGGGCAGCCGGTCCAAGGGCACGAAGGTGCCGGAGACCACCAGCACCGGCACCACCGCGAAGGCGATCACGCCGGCCGAATGGTCCCACCGCTCGGACCAGATGCCGGTGATGATGCCGACCAGGGCAAAGCCGGTCGCCGCCAGCACCGTGGCCAGGGCCAGGGCAAAGGGATGCTGGATGGCGACATCGAACACCACCACCGCCAGGACCACCGCCGGCAAGGCCGCGATCACCGCGGCCAGCATGCTGGACACGACAAAGGCGGCCGCCATCTCACTGCCGCTCAAGGGCGGCATCAGCCAATCGCTGACGATGTTGTCCAGCTTGTCGAATTGCAGGGAGAAAATGCTGGTCTCCAGCGACACCAGCGCCAGCACGAACATCATCACGATCCCGGGCACGATGAACCGAAATGCCTCCAGCCCCTCGGGCGTGGACCGGTCGGGGCCGATGGCCAGCGCGAACACGGTCAGATACACCCCGCAGGAGAACGCCGGCGCCAGCAGGGTTTCCGGCCACTCCTTCAGGACCCGCGCCATCTCCCGCCGGAACAGGGTGTAGGCGCCCAGCCAATTGACCCGCCCCAACCGGCGCGGGGCTGCCAGCCGGATGGTCGGGCCGGTCATGCCTTCAGCTTCCAGCCCGACTTCAGCGCCGCCAGCAAGGTCAGCCACAGGGCCAGATTGATGGCCAGCATCACCGCCAATCCGATCAGCAAGGTGCCGTCCGACTGGCCGATGAACCCATACCGGAACCCGTCGATCATATAGAAGAACGGGTTGAAATGGGCGACCAGTTGGGCCGTCTCCGGCAGGCGATCGAGGGTGTAGAAGGTGCCGGACAGGAACGCCAAGGGGGTGACCACGAAATTGGTCACCGCCGCGATGTGATCGAACTTGTCGGCCCAGATGCCGCCCAAGACGCCGATGATCGACAGCATCGCCGAAGCCGCGATGGCGTGGTACAGGATGAAGAACGGGTTGTGCAGGCCAATCGGCACGAAGATGGCCATGGCCAACAGCGCCACCGCCCCCACGCACAGCCCCCGGGTGATGCCCGCCAAGACATAGGCCACCGCGAATTCGGTGGGGGAGATCGGCGGCATCAGCATGTCGACGATGTTGCCCTGGATCTTGGAGATGATCACCGAACTGGAGGTGTTGGCGAAGGCGTTCTGCACCATGGTCATCATCACCAGACCCGGGGCCAGGAATTCCAGGAACGGCACGTCGCCGGCCTGGCGCACGATGCCGCCCAGGGCCAGGGCGAAGATGACGTAGAACAACAGGGTGGTGACCACGGGCGCGAAGATCGTCTGGGTCGAGACGTTCAGGAACCGCTGGACCTCCTTCACATACAGGGTCCACAGCCCCAGCCAGTTGACCGACCGGATCGCCCGCGGCGCGGCGGTCAGCCATCCCGGATCGGCGCCGGTCGCGTCTTCGGCGCTGGGTGGGGACGCGGGCGGATCCGCCGAACGCGGCATGGACGGGTCTCCAACGGTGGCGTGGGGGGGTTGCGAGCGTGAACCGATCTTATCTAATGGCCTCCTTCCCGCTGGACAATGACCCGCGCCGCCGAGCCGCCATGCGTTCCAAACCCCGCCCACCGCCCGCCCTGCCGACCCCCGACCGGCTGAAGACGGCCGCACTGACACACCTGGAGCGCTTCGCCGCGACCCGGTCCGGCCTGGCCCGGTTCCTGGAGCGTCGGGTCGCCCGGTACGAACGGGCCACTGGCGAGGCGGTCCCGGACGCGCCGGGCTGGATCGCCGCGATCGTCGCGGACTGCGTGCGCCTGGGGTATGTGGATGACCGGCTCTTGGCCGAGGCCAAGCTGGCCGGCCTGCGCGGCCAGGGGCACAGCCGCCGGGCGATCATCGCGAAACTGCTGGCCAAGGGCGTCTCCCAGGCCGATATCGCCGCGGTCTTCAAGGACGCCGAACAGCCCGCGCCCGGCGACGCCGCCGACCCGGACGCGGATGCGGCCTGGGTTTATGCCCGCAGGCGCGGGCTGGGCCCGTTCCGCGCCGCCGATCAGCGGGCCGCGTTCCGCCAGCGGGACCTGGCGGCGTTGGCCCGGCGCGGATTCGACGCGGGCACGGCCCTGGCGGTGATTGATGCCGACCCGGACGGCCCGACCCTGGCAATTTCTGCCGAGCCCGGCGCGCGGACCGGCGGCGACCCGGAAAATCCGTGACCTTTCAACCCTCTCACTTCGGCACGGCATTTGCTGACCCCCGTCCCCGCGTTTTGATTGACTTCGGGTATGGTGCGGGTCGCGACCGATGGGCATCCAAAATCTTGGCCTTGGCACACAGCTCTTCCAGGGCATCCGGGACATCTTCAACCAGCCGGCCCCGTCCAACGAGGCGGAGCAAACCCGCCGGCTGCCGCCGCCGATCAGCCGCATTCCCGAAATCGCCCCCGGCGACCAAGCCACGCCGGACCCGCGCAACGGCCCCTCGGACGAAGTGACCTTGTCCCGGGCGGCCCTGCGCGCCCTGGGCGTGGAGGGCCTGTCCGGGGACCAGCTGCGCTCATTCCTGTCCACCGGCACCGAGGCGTTCGATGAGACGGCGGGCGGGTTCGTGGCCTTCCGGGAGAACGCGATCACCCAACTGTCCCGCAACCGGGACGAATTCCAGGCCCAGATCACCGATGATCAGCAGCGGCTGGATGCCCTGCGCGAGCGCAAGGCCGAGGGCGGCCTGAGCCGCTTTGCCCGGTCCCAGTTGGACAGCCAAATCCGGGCCGCCGCCTCCGGCATCGACGATCTGAATGCCAGGATCTTCTCAATCGACACCCGCATCGAGCGTTACCAGCAGGAACTGGCGGCCTTCGGCGCGGGCGCCACCACGGGTGCCGGGGCCGCCGCCGGGTCGGCCCCGAACACCCAACTGGGCAGCACCCTGAACGGCGATCTGTAAGCGGTCCTCCGATCCTGTCTGGACGGCCCAGCCTTAGCGGCCCGGCCCGTCGCCGTCCCCGTCCTCGCCGGGCGGGTCGCCGATCACGTCCGGCTGGCGGTGGGGTTTGCCCGGCGGCAATGCCGGCGGGTCCTTGGATTGGGCATCCAAGGCTTGGGGCGGACCCGCCGAGGCCGCGCCCAGCATCGGCCCGGGCACCGGCTGGCCGTCCTTCTCCATCGCCCAGGTCAAGGTCCGGTGCGGGAACGGGAACTCGATGCCCTCGGCATCGAAGCGCAGCTTCACCCGGCGGTTGAACTCCCGCCGGACCTTCCACTGCCAGTTTGGCCGGGTCATGAATCTGAGGACGATCACCACGGACGAATCGTCGAACCGGTCGACGCCGAACAGTTCCAGGTCCTTCAGGATCAGACGGCCCACCTCCGGGTCTTCCCGGGTTTCCCGACCGACCTCCTTGAGCACGGACTGCACATGGTCGGTGTTCTCGCGGTAGCTGACGCCCACGTAAATCAGCGCGTAGGAGAAATCCTTGGTGTAGTTCTTGACCGTGGTGACCTCGCTGAACGGCACTGTGTGCACGTTGCCGGCGAAATCACGCAAGGTGAGGGTGCGGATCGACAGGCCCTGGACCGTGCCTTCGTGGGAGCCAACCGCCACCCAATCTCCCACCGAAATCGTGTCCTCGATCAGGATGAACAGCCCGGTGATCACGTCCCGAACCAGGGTCTGGGAGCCGAAACCGATCGCCAGACCGATCACCCCGGCACCGGCCAGGAGCGGGGCGATGTTGACCCCGGCCTCGGACAGGATGATCAGCCCCGCCACCAACACGATCACCACATACACGACCTTGCGGATCAGCGGCAGCAGTGTTTGCAGACGTACGCTGCGCGGGTCCTCGCCCCGGGCCACCGCCCGCTCCAGGCGCTTCTCGATGATGTGGCGGGTGGCCTCCCACGCGACGGCGGCCAGGCCCAGGACCACCAGGATGGTCAGGGTGCTGGCCAGGAACCGCTCACCTGTCGGGGTGGTCAACAGCGCGAACCCGCCCAGCCGCCAAGCATCCAGGATGGCGACGACCGCGACGAAGGCGATGGCGCCGCGCCCGATCATTCGCAGCCAGGGCACATAGTGATTGATGCGCCGCTCCAATCCTTCGCCGGCGTTGTATTCTTCTGACAGGTGAAACACACGCTGAAGCCCCCGGTCCAGTAGGAACCCGGCAATCGGGACCAGGGCCAAGACCAACACGGTCTTGGCGGTCCCTTCGATCATCAGCCCGAACCCGCCCGCGACATCGAACACCCAGATCAAATACATCAGAATGACATAGGCGACCGCCAACCGATGCCATTGGCCGGCCAGCAAACGGCGGAACTGCAGCATACCGGCGGTCGCAACATTGGCATCTTCCGCCTCGGTTGGCGGACCCGCCAGCAGGCTCGACACCCGCGTGCGGGTGTTCAGGATCAGGCTGATCAACATCACCAGCACCAAGAGGCCCAGCACATCGACCACCACGCCGTGGACCTGCTCCGGCACTGCGAACAGCCGCATCACCTCCGACCCGAAGAAGCCGTAGAGTACGGTGTATGCCAATCTCCGCACCCAGACATACCCATACAGGGCATCGCCGTGATCCAGCGGAATCAGGCGCAAGTCAGGCGTACGGGGTGCGAACACGGCCCGGCTGGCGACCGCCACCACGCCGGTCGCCAAGGCCGCGTTGATCAGCGCCAGGGTGACCAGCCGGCCCAGATCGCTGGGGTCCATGGCGGCCAGGACGCCGTACGCCACCAGCGCGAAGATCACCAGCGGGATCAGGTCCAGCACCGTGCGGGTCAACAGCCGGGTCAGACGGTCCGACCACAGGGCATGCGCGCCGGCATTGCCCAAGCGGCGACGCGGCACGGACAGAAGCCCACCCACGGCGATGCGGGCCAAAAGCCCGATGCCCAGGCCGCCGCCGATCGCTGTGAACACCTCGATCCATCGCGCCCGCGCGAACGGGCTTTGCACCTGGAACAGCAGCCAGTCGACC
>CAYNRD010000014.1:0-13210 GCA_964399515.1 uncultured Mycobacteriaceae bacterium
TCAGGCTCCTCAGAGCCATACCTCAGGATGGACCACTTCAGTGGGGGAGGCTCACCCAGCCGCCGCGAGCCAGAATCGGAACCATCCGATTCGACTCTACTTTTGCGACACTGCACCGGGGTCGCACAACGACCGCTCATCGTGAACTGTATCAATTACGCGGCACCGCGAGCGGTTTATGAACCGCATCGGGATCCAGCCGTCACAGTCATGAATTTGAGGGACAGAATGCGTGCGACCATGATGATTGCGGCGTCGTCGGGGCTGGCGCTGGTTCTGGCCTTGTGGGCCCATGCGGGTGAGGCCCAGTCGATCGTCACGGACGGTACGGCGGGCCCGGCCATGGCCTTGACCGGGCCCGACTTCGCAATCACCCAGGACTTGGGCACCCGCTCCGGTGGCAATCTGTTCCACTCCTTCTCGGAGTTCGGCGTGCCGACTGGCGGAAGCGCCACCTTCTCAGGCGACGTGGGCATCGGCGCCGTCATCGCGCGGGTTACCGGCGGCGCGGCGAGCGAGATCGACGGGGCATTGCGATCCACAATCCCCAGCGCCGACCTGTTCCTCCTCAACCCGGCCGGGGTGTTGTTCGGCCCCAATGCAAGTCTGGATTTGCAAGGCGGTTTGGCGATCTCGACCGGTGACCAGATCACGTTCACGGACGGATCCACCCTGGCAGCGACAGGCCCGATCAATGGCTTTTCCAGCGCCCCACCCAGCGCTTTCGGGTTCTTGGGAGCGTCCGCCGGGACGATCACCGTCGATGGCGCGGCACTCACTCTGCCGGACGGCCAGGCGCTGACCGCCGCCGCCGACGCCATTAGGATCGAAGCTGGCGCCACGGTCTCCGCTCCGGAGGGCGCAATCCATTTGGCCACCACACAGTCCGCGGGCACCATCCCGATCGATCCCGCGAGCGGCCTGCCGATCGACGCCGGTGCAAAGACCGGAACGGTGACGATTTCGGACAGTTCGGTGTCGGCCGATGCCGGCGCGGGCGAGGCCACAGGCATCGACATCGCAACGGGCACCTTGACCGTTGATGGCGGCAGCCAGGTCCGCGCCGGCACCACCGGCGCCGGGACCGGTGGTGGCATTAGGATCGGCGCCGAGGCAATCCTGATTGATGGCCTTGGGTCCGATGGCGAAACCCGAACCGTGGTCAGTTCCGCCGCCCTCGAAGGGTCCACGGGCGCGGCGGGGCCAATCAGCCTTTCCGCGCCCACCATCACCGTCGGAGACGGCGGCTTGGTCGAGAGCGATTCCCGTGGCGCGGGTTCTGCAGGCCCGCTTACGGTTGTCGGCGAGACGATTGTGCTCGAAGGTTTTGAGGGCGGCGGAACGCTACGCTTCTTTTCCGCTCTCGGCACGGAATCCGCACCAGAGGTCTTGAGCGCTCAGAACGCTTCGGCACTGGATCCCTCCGCCGCCCTTATCACCGTGACGACGGGCGATCTGATCCTCGACGACGCCGGAATCTCAACCCAGACTTTTGGTGCGGGAGCCTCCGGCGACATCGACATCACAGCAACCAGAGACGTGAGCCTGACAGGAAACAGCTCCATCCGCACCGTAACGGACATCCCCGGGCCAAGCCAAACCGGCAACATCACCATCAACGCATCCAGCATTTCCTTATCGGATATCAGCGAAATTAATACCCTGTCGTTCGGCCGCAGCACCGGGGAGATTGTCCTGTCTGCCGAAACCGTAACCCTGGACGGCAGTATAGCCGAACAAGCGCCAGCAGGTTCGGATCCATTTTTTATATTGGGGAACCTCTCGGACTTCGTCGTGAACCTGAGCACGAACGCTTTTTTCACCGATGGCGGGTCAAACAGTATCACCATCAACGCCAACACGCTGACCACCACCGATGTCCTGGTGACCACCGCCAGCGTCGGCGCCGCCGGAGGCGGCGGGCCGTTAATCCTCAATGTCACCGGATTGGCGGATCTGGGGGGCGGGCCATCGAATTTCAGTTCCTCATCGTTTGGCGCCGAGGGATTTCCCGACGGCCCGGCAGGGACCATCGATGTCACGGCGGCAGATTTGATACTGGGCGGCCAAATCGAAGGGATTTTCCCGGCGGGCAGTAATTTGGCTGCGATCACCTTCACCGACGGTGACGGCGGCAGCAGCACCGTCAATGTCAGCGGCACGCTTACCTTCGAAAACGGCGGTCAGATCTTGTCGGACACGCTCGGCGTCGGAAATGCCGGCAGTATTCTTGTTACCGCTGACCGGATCGACATTGATGGGGCCTCGCCATTGAATGGGGCGTCAGGCATCACCTCCGAGACCACAACAGACATTTCGGACTCCTTTGATGACACCAGCGCAGTCGATGATGAGGCGATCGGTAACAGTGGCACGATTACGGTGATTGCGAACTCCCTGACGATTAGCGACGCTGGCCAGATCAATACCAGCAGTGCGGGAACGGGGAACGCTGGTTCCGTTACCGTATCTGTCGGAGACCTTACCATTACTTCTAATGCAGCGACACCAACAGGAATCTCTTCGAGTGCCGGCGATGATGGCGATGGCGGCGATGTTGCGGTCACAGCCTCCTCCATCCTGGTCGAGGGAACTGGTGCCACGGTCGCGGCCGCTTCGACGGGCTCCGGATCTGCCGGCGCCATCGGCATCACCACCGGTGCACTGACGGTGCGCGATGGCGGGTTGGTGCAGGGCAGCACCACGGACACCGGCGCCGCCGGAACCGTCATGCTTGACGCCGGATCGGTGCTGATCGATGCCGGCACGCTCGAGACCGTCGCCGGCACGTCGGTGCCGCAGACCGGCGGCATGGTCACCCTGGACGCCGGCACCGTGGTGATTACGAACGGGGGAGAGATCAGCTCCGCCAACACCGGCCTGGGCGATGCCGGCGGAATCGTGGTCACCGCCGACGGGCTGACGCTGGATAACGGCGGCACCGTGAACACCGCATCGGCAGCGGGCGGCGGCGGTTCGATCAGTTTGGTGATCGACGGCGTCACCCAGGTGCTGTCTGGCAGTGCCATCACCGCCAGCGTCGCGACCGGTGCCGGCGGCGGCGGCGATGTGGTGATCGACAGCACGGTGCTGCTGTCCGACACGGGCGCGATCACGGCGACCGCGGTCGATGGTGTGGGCGGCACCATCGCCCTGTCCGGGGATCTGGTGATTGTCACCCCGACCACCACGATTTCAGCCTCCAGCGCGTTCGGCGTCGACGGCACGGTGACCGTGATCGCGCCGGAAGGCGAATCGTCCGGCAACTTGGTCGCGATCGAAGCCCGCCCGACCGACGCCTCGGACAATCTGCAGCCCGGCTGCGCCGATCGGGCCCTGGCCGGACAGATCAACCAATTCCAGGTCGCGGGTGCCGGCGGCGTTCCGCCCCGGGCCGATGGCTTGCGCTGGAGCGGACTGGGTCGGCGGGGGGACCTTCGCCCGGTGGCCACCCTGCACGGGCCAGACTGCGCCGCGCAGGGCGGTTGACCCGCGCGCCGCAGCCTATCGCGCGCCCGTATTGGTTTTTTTGCGAAAAGTTTATCGATCTTTCAGCCTGTAGACGCTTTGTCTTCACAACCTGCCGGCTTATGATGTCAACAACGGTCTTGGCCGGTCGGAACTGGCCGGAAAGATGTCATCCGTATCCGCGAGTGTGTGTGGCATGAGACCAACACTTTGTGTTTTCACCCCGGCCCGGTGGGCGGCAGCGGCGGTCATGTGGGCCGTGCTCGCGGCACTGCACCCCGGCAACAGCGTTCTGGCGCAATCGACGGCACCGGAACCAGGACCCGGCGGCGACGAGACCTTCAGCATCAGCTTCGTGCCGCCGGACCGGGGCGCGCCGGCGACCCGGATCGGCGGGGGCACGCGCAGCCAACCCGGCCACCCAACCATAACCTTGGAAGCGATTGCCCCGGCCGATACCGGGCTGAGCGCCAGCCCATCGCCGGTCTTGCACTGGTATCAGTCCGCCCCCCTCGAACCCGGTTTGACCATCGAAATCGCCATCACCGATGTCGATGCCATTGATCCGGCGCTTGAGGTTTCTTTGGCGGCCGATGAGACCGCGGCTGGTTTCAACCAGATTGACCTCTCGGCGCTCGGGGTCGCCTTGGCTCCCGATACGCAATACCGGTGGACCATCGGCATCGTTCGGGACGGCGACTGGCTGAACGCCCAATTCGCTTCCGCCGGCGTGATGCACGCAACCACTGCAGAACACCCGTCGGGGAGCCCGGTTGACGCTGCCGGGGCTTGGGCCGCCAGAGGGTACTGGTTCGATGCATGGCATATTCTGGTGGCGCAATCCCAGGCCGGTGCGGTGCAACCCGCCGTTTTGTCTGATTTGTTGGCGTCGGTTGGGCTGCCCAACGCCGCGGCGGCACTGCGCTAAGAACAACGAGCGTTTGGCGGGGCCCGGAATGGCGGCGCGTGAGGCTCAAGCCGTTCCACCGGCGGTCGGTCTTCGGCCGCGCTTTTCCGCTACTTTAAATAAAAAAAATTTTGCTTATTTCCTCACGCACCAGTGGGTCTGAGCGCTTGGACAGGACATAATGGCACAATGTTGGCGCTTCGGCACCGGGTTCCGAAGCCGGTTCACCGCCAAAAACCGATCGTCGGGGTGCGAGCCATGGTGACGGGTTCGCCCCATCGCCGCCCCCTGGTGCCTTTGGGTGTGATCGCGGCTGTCGCCTGCGCCTTCGCGGCGACCTTGAACGTCGTCTCGGCCCTCGCACCGCTGGATCTGGCCCTCTATGACCGTTGGGTCTCTCTGGGGGATAAGCAGGGGGACGAACCCTCCCAGGTCGCGGTGGTCGTGGCCACGGAGCAAAACCTGCAGACCTATGGTTGGCCCTTGTCCGACGGCGTCCTGACCGACGCGATCACCACCTTGCTGGACAACGGTGCTGTGGGCGTGGGCATCGATCTGTTCCGCGACCGTCCGGTGCCTCCAGGCAGCGATCGATTGGAAACTCTGTTGGTATCCGATGGGCGGGTGGTCTGGCTGACCAAGTTCGGCACCGTCGGACGGGATGGTGTTCCGCCGCCGGCAGCGATCGCGGGCACCAATCAGGTTGGGTTTTCCGATCTTGTCATCGACCAGGACGGGAGTGTCCGCAGGGCCTTGCTGTTCTTGTCCGACGAAAGCCATGTCCAGCATTCACTGGCGCTGCGCATGTTGGTGCGTCTGACCGCGCCGAACGGCATTCCCATCGGCATGTCGGAGGCCAACCCCGACTTCCTGAGCATTGGCCCCAACACTGTTCCGCCGTTGAACGGCAGTTTTGGCGGGTACCATCGGGCCGATGACGCCGGCTACCAAATCATGCTCGATTTTCGGGGCGGCATGCCGCGTTTCGACGTGTTGACTTTGGCGGCTTTGCTTGACGGCGACTTCGATCCCAGCCTCGTCCAGGGGAAGTTGGTGATCCTGGGCGTGACCGCGGTCAGCATCAACGACCACTTCTTCACGTCGCTCGACACGGTCGGCGGCGAAGAATTCAAGACCGATGGTGTGTTCGTGCATGCCTTATCGACCGATCGTCTGGTTCGGTACGCGTTCGGCGACCGCGCCCCAATCCGGGCGGTGCCGCCATGGGCCGAACATGTGGTCGCGGCAGTCGCGGCGGTATTGGGGGTCCTGTTGGGGTGGATCCTTCGTGGGCCCGTTCGGTTTCCCCTGGCGCTGGGAGGGGCCGCAATCGCGCTGTTGGCCCTGGGATATTGGTCCCTCATGGTTGGCTACTGGGTCCCGATGGGGCCGGCGCTGGCGGCGTTCCTGCCAGCGGCCCTGGTCAGCATGGCCTATGCCCTCCACGTCACCGCCTTGCAGCGGCAAGTCGCGGTTGCCGAACGGCAACGTGCGGATGAGTTGAACCAGGCCAAATCGGCCTTCCTGGCCATGATGAGCCATGAAATCCGCACGCCCATGAATGGCGTACTCGCGATGTCCGATCTGCTGACGACCACGCCGCTGACCCGGGACCAGGCCGGAATGGTCAATGTCGTCCAGGAGTCCGGCAGGGCACTCATCGATATCATCGACGATATCCTGGACTTTTCGAAAATCCAGGCTGGCAAGCTCGCCCTGGACTACACCGACGTCGATATCTCCGCCGTTCTCGAAGGGTGCTTGGACTTGATGGCCGCCAAGGCCCAGGAAAAGACGTTGGATCTGGTTTTGGATGTGGATGCCGCGCTGGCCGGAACGTGGCGCACAGATGCCGTCCGCGTTCGCCAAATCGTTCTCAATCTCGTCAGCAACGCGATCAAGTTCACCAGCACCGGCGGGGTCCAGATTCACGCGACCCTAACCCTCCGCGACGCCGAGTCAGCCGCGGCGGGCACGGACCCGGCGCCGCCTTGGCTGTTGGTGCGTGTGATCGATTCCGGGGTCGGCATCACCGACGACCAGAAAGCCAAGCTCTTCCGGCCTTTCGAGCAGGCAGACGCCTCCACGACACGCGAATACGGCGGCACGGGGCTTGGCTTGGCGATCTGCCGAAATCTGATCGAGTTGCTTGGCGGGGAGATCGGCGTCGACAGTCTTGCCGGGCGGGGATCAACGTTCTGGTTCAAAATTCCTGTGACCTCCGCGGGAACAGGGGCACCGGCCACTCCCTCCACCATACCCTCCCCGATACGGGTTTTAATCGCGGACCCGTCCGCCACCATGGCCTCGTTTTTAAGGGACGGCGTCTGCAAGCCGCTCGGTTGGTCTGTCACCACCATCGATACCTTGAACGGGTTGATCGAAATACTGGATAGCCCCCGAAGACATGACCACGACATGGTGGTGCTGTGCCGGGATCTGGTCCCGTCGGCGATCATGACAACCTTCGAAACCTTCTTCGACAAAAGCCCAACCAAGGACACAGGACTGAAACTTGTCCTGATGGATGCAGCGCCCGGCAGCGCCGGCAGTCCGCTACAGGATCTGGCCGATCGTGTCTTGCCCAGGCAGATCAGCGCGGCACGAGCCCAATCCGCCCTTTTGCAGGCCCTGGCACCGGACCCGCCGGAAACCGAGGTTGAGCTGGCCGAGCCCCGGCGGCCCCGTCATCGGGCGCCCACACGGACCCAGGCGCGCGACACCGGTGTGCTGACCTTGGTCGCCGAGGACAATCCAATCAATCGGGTGGTGATTGCCCGGCTTCTGGATACCTTGGGTGTGGCTTATGACATGGCGGAGAATGGAGAGGATGCTTTTGAGCGTTACCACAATGACGCCGCAGCCTACGGTCTGGTGATCACCGACTGTAACATGCCGGTCATGGACGGCTTCGCGCTGACCCAGAAAATTCGGGATTGGGAACGCCAATCCGGCCGGGAGCGTGTGCCGGTGGTGGCTTTGACCGCCGACGTGGTCTCCGAAACCCTGGATCGATGCCGGGAAGCGGGCATGGACCGTCATCTGACCAAGCCGGCGTCGCTGGACGAGGTTGAGATTATGGTGGCCGAGGTGGCGCCACGGGTCCTTGCGTCGCGCCAAACCAGTCCGGGATCCGGACCCGACGATGATCCCCCATTAGCCGGACCATGCACGGCTGGCGGGATCCAGGCACCGGACCAAACCTGGCAGTCATCGCGCGACATCGGCGACCCAGACCCAGCCACAGGTCACCTTGATCTGGACGGGCTGATCCAGATCTATGGCGGCTTGAACGATGACGTCAGGACGGTTCTGGCGGACTATCTGCCCTGGGGCCGCACCCTGCTGATTCAACTGGGCAGCCAGATCGATGACGGTGATTTCGACGCGGCCGCCGGGACTGCGCACACCGCGCGCGGCGCCAGCAACGCGATCGGCGCCACGGGCTTGGGGCGCGTGCTCGAAGACCTGGAAGCGGCGATCCGATCCGGCGACGGACAGAATCTGCTGTCGCTTTCCGGTCGCGCTGAGGAGGTCTTTCTGGAAGTCGAACGAGAAATCACCCGCCTCACGGGCCCGCCGATGTGAGCGGTGCGGCCAGCGCCAGCGGCCGGTCCATCGCATATGAAACCCGGCATGGCAGGAGTTCCCGGTGAACCGGCACGATCTTGAGGCTTGAAGTCCCGCTCACGCTCAGGCATCGACACGTCAAAGCGTCCCGCCCCCGCGTAGCACGCCGAGGCTTCACGCTCCCCAACGGACCACTCCACGGCGCCGTTCCGCCTGCCGGAGTTGCCGCAGCTGGCTCGGATCGACCATGAGCGACCCCCTCTCAGGCAGTCTGTTTGACGGCGATGACGAAGAGCCGCGAATCTGCATCCTGCTGCGACCAGCGCCTTTGGCGGATGAGGTCGCGGACCTTATTTTTGGTCATGGTTTTTCTGTATCGGTTTGCGACGGTTTGCCGTCGCTAAAACAAATCAGCGGCAAGTCCAATCGGACCGTCGTGGTCACTTGGCTGGAAGACGACGGCGCGGAAAAAACCATCTCTGGCTTGGATGTCATCAGGGCCCTGAACGCGGAACGGGATACGCCGGTTCCGTTTCTGGTCATTTCGAAACGGGAAGACTTCGACGCGCGGCTGAAGGCGGTCCGCAACGCCGCCTCAGACTTCCTGCCGCATCCGATCGATATACCCGAATTGGTCGAAAAGCTGGACCGGATCGTCAATCCGGAGCCGCCGGCGCCGTTCCGGGTCCTATTGGTTGACGATGACCCGATCGTCGCCCGCGTTCATGCCCGGATCCTGCACGGGGCGGGCATGCTCACCCGCATTGAAACCGATCCGACCTTGGTCACCGGCCTGATGTCCGAATGGCTGCCAGATCTTCTGTTGCTGGATCTGCATATGCCGGGGTGCAGCGGCATGGAACTGGCGCAAATCGTCCGGCAGTTGCCGACCTTCGACGGTATACCGATTGTGTTTCTGTCGTCGGAGAAAGAACAGAGCCGGCAACTGGCGGCGATCAGCGTTGGCGGCGATGACTTTTTGATCAAGCCCATTCACCCGAACCGGTTGATCGCCTCGGTGGTCGCCCGCGCCCAAAGAATGCGGCTTCTGCGCCAGCAGATGACCCAAGACCCGATGACCAAGCTGCTCAATCACTCGGCCATCAAAAACCATCTCCAGAACGAAATGGCGCGGCTAGAACGTCGACCGGGCAAGGTGACCTTCGCCCTCGTCGATATCGATCGCTTCAAGACCATCAACGACAGTTTCGGTCATCCGGTCGGTGACATCGTGATCAAGACCCTGTCCCGACTGCTCAAACGCCGCTTGCGCAACAGCGATGGCGTTGGCCGGTATGGCGGTGAGGAGTTCGCGGTGGTCATGCCGGACACGTCCGTAGGGGAAGCAACGGAGATCTTGGATGAGATCCGCCATCGCTTTGAAGGCATCGTGCACAACACCGTCTCCGGGCAGACCTTTTCGGCGACCTTCAGCGGTGGGCTGACCGAAGCCGAGCACGGGCAAGCGACAGAGGATATCATCCACCGCGCGGATCAGGCCTTGTACGGTGCCAAATCCCTGGGCCGGAACCGGATTACCACCGGTTAAGCTGCGCTTGGTTTGTGTCTGGCCCCCGGCCCACGCACTGTTAGCGCCAATCGCCAATGACCAGGAACGCGCCCCAGAAATACGGATGCTCATACCGAACCGCATCCCGCAAGGCCATTTGGGCTGCACGCACCGCATGCGCTTTCGAGACGGTTCCGCCGGCGAGCCGGCGATAGACATCGCCGGTCAACTGGGCCGTGGCCTCATCGTTGACCACCCACAGCGTCGCCAAGGCGGATGCGGTGCCGGCCTTGACCGCAACCCCGGCCAACCCCAGCGCCGCACGATCATCCCCCGCGGCGGTCTGGCAGGCGGACAGGGTCAATAGGTCGATGCTGCCGCGTGCGATGTTGCGGGTGCTGAGCAACGCCTCCAACTCATCCAAGGAAATCTGCCCGGAATGGGTCAGAATGAAACTGTCACTGACCGATGCTTCGAAAACACCGTGGGAAGCAATGTGCACCGCTGAAAAACTCGGGGAGCCCTGGAAGGCGCGCTCAACCCCATCGGCGCTGAACTCAGCGTTGCGCAAGATCCGGCTTTGGAAACTCTCGGCGATTTCGCGGATCTCGTCATCAACATGGGGCAGCGCCGAAAACCCTTGGACGGCGTCACTCAGCCCCAGGATCAGCACCTGTGACTCCTCGGCCGACAGCCGGTTGCCGCCGGTCAGGGTCAGGTTCGGGATCACGCCCACGGCATAGCGTTCGGCCAGAATCGTATCACCATCCCGCAACACCGACAGCGGAACCGTGCGTAGGACACCGTCGGCGGCGACGACCAAGGTATCAACACCCGCGGCCTGCAGGTCGGCGTCAATCGGCGCGATCAGCCAGTCATACAGGGTTTCCGCGGGCCGTCGGTACTGGTTGGTCGCCACCTTGACCAGCAATCGTCGCAACGACAACGCGGTGTCCTCGACCGTTTCGCGCCCGACCGGGGTGGAGTACAGCGCCAATCGGCCATCGGGGAACGTAACGATCATGTCCAGACGGTCGTCGAGCAAAACCGGGTACAAGATCGCCGTGCCTGGGTCGAACCCATCGGCGGCGACCACGTTCGCCTCTCGCTCCAAAACGCAACGGTCTTGGTAATACTCTTGCAGTTCGACGGTCTTGAACTCTTCCAAGATTTGCCGGGCCTCCCGCAAGGTGGCTTGGGCGTCGGATTGCCGGCGGGCCCGGCGTAGCAGAATATCGGCCGCGCCGGTGAACACGGGGCCATAGGCGCGGGCCACCCGCTGTCCGATGCTGAAGAAATGGGCGGTGACATCCTGGCGGATCCTCGACAGGCTGCGGGCTGCCTGTCGATAGGCGTCCAGTGCCCCGGCGTCATCGCCCGCTGCGCCCAGAATGCGCCCGCGCTGCCAATGCCACAGGTAGTCCAGATCGGTGCGCCCAGACAGCGCGGAGAGGACCAGCGCCCGATCGGTCAGCACCAACGCATCATCCAGACGATTGCCCAATTCATACAAACGCCCCAACCCGCCAAGGGCTTGGGCTTCCCGGTCCGGCATGGACAGCGCGCGCGACCGTGTCCGCAGATCCATCAGATCGGTTTGGCTCCGGGTTGCAAGCGCCTGGGTATCGGATGGCGACAGGTTGCCGGCGAAGCGGTCCAACAGTTCCAACCGGGCCATGGTCAGGGCCAGCAGATGATCCACCGCCAACCGATCTCTTTCGACCTCGACCACAGGCCGTTCGGCCGCGCCCAATGCAGCCAAGCGCTCAGGCAAGGGCAGCGTTGGGTGGTCAACGGCGTTCCACGCCAGATTGACGGCCGCGGCCGCAGCCATGTCCCGATCACCGGCCGCCGTGGCCGCACTCAGCACGCGGCGCCAGGTGTCACGCGCGTCGGCATGGTCGCCCAACGCGTTCTGCAGCACCCCCAAATCGTTGCGGGCCGCAAGCGCCATGCCGGTCAGGGATGCATCCGATGCCGCGGTAATGCAATTGTCGAACAGGCGTACGGCGCCACGCCGGTCGCCACTGCGGGCCGTTGCCTGGGCAAACCCACACAGCGCGCGGACATCCCGGTCACCCGCGACCGACTGGTCGGAAAGAGGCGCCAATATCCGCACCGCGTCATTGACCCGGCCCGCGTCCAACAGGCCCAATGCCCGATCGACTTGGCCAGCGATGTCGGTTTGCGCAACCGCCGGAGTGGCTGGTGCCCCCATGACCCCGACCACGGCCAAACCGCCGATCACTGTTGCTGCCGTGCGCCATCCTGCCCGGGTTCCTGATGTCGCGGTCCATCTTGATCGTGTCACGGCGAAGGTCCTGTTGCTTGATAACTGAAACACGTCAAGTACGCTCCGATGCCTGAACCCGCATTGATCCAGGTGCGGTTTACTCTTCCATAGCTAAATACACCGCCGAGACAAAAAGTACATCGTTCTCATTTTTTAGTTATAATGTTTCCATTTCCTGAAGCCGGGAGCATCGGCATGGCTACGCTTGAATCCTTGAAAAAAGTTCCCAGACTCAGGTCTTCTAACGGATAAAATATCGCTCCGAATCTATCGCTAACATTGTAAGGTAAGGCGTCGGGTACCGTCTGATCCCTTCTAGCTCGTCATCACCATCAACCGGTCGCGGAGCGGTACACCCATGATGCGCGTTCCGTTTTTGCGCTTGCGGCTCCTTGAGCCGCCCACCTACCGTTGCCCATGGGGTTGGCTGCTCGGCGGGTGCCACCTTTTGGCTGTGGCATTCATCGTTTGGGGTGTGTCGGTCGCGGGCGCACAGACGCCGGCGCCGAACCCGCTTGGCGGGACCGGCCTCACCCCTGGGGAGCGGGTTTTGCCGGAACCGGTTCCGGGGCGTGATCGTCCGGGCTTTTCGTTGCCCCCCTTGCCGGAGTTGGAAGGCCCGCTGGAGCCGCTGCCGGGTGAACGCCGGTTTACCCTGACCGGCGTTCGGTTCGACGGTAATCGGGCATTGGATGATGACACCCTCACAGATCTGGCGCGGGACCTGATCGGCACCGAGGTCTCGGCGCGGGATCTGATCGCCCTGCGTGATCGGATCACATCCGCCTATATTGATCGCGGATTTATCGCGTCGGGGGCAGTCTTGCCGGACCAGAACATCAACGACGGAGTCGTGGTGTTCCGGGTCGTCGAGGGCCAACTGACCGAGCTTACGATCACGGGTGCGGACCGGCTTCGGACCGAACGGTTGAGCCGGCGGGTCCGGCCCGTCCCAGATGGCCACCTGAACGTCCCCGAACTGCGGCAACGCATTGATATCTTGCTGCAGGACCCGGCGGTCGACCGGCTGGAAGCGGCCCTGGCACCGGGCGCGGCCCCCGGTGAAGCGACCTTAAGCCTGGATATCGTCGAAGGCCCGGTGTTTCGGCAAGTATGGGGCGTCGACAATCACAACTCCCCATCGTCCGGTGAGTTCCGCGGAACCTTTGACTTTGAAGTGATCAGCCCGTTCGGCGTCGGCGACCTATGGGACGCCTCGTTCGAGGTCACCGGCGGCCGGTTCCAAGGCGGGGTGGGCGCCAGCGTGCCGTTGTTCGCGGACGGTCCGGAGCTGAGCGGCCGGGTCGAGGGCGCGACCAGCGAGGTGATCACCGAACCCGGCGCCTCCGCTGGGATCGAGTCCGAAGTCATCAGCGGTGAGGTGGGGGTTCGGCAACCGATCTTACGCACGGCGGACCTTGAAGCGGGACTGGGAGCGTTGTTCAGCTATCGGTTCAGCGAA
>CAYNRD010000015.1:0-13195 GCA_964399515.1 uncultured Mycobacteriaceae bacterium
ATCCGGCCTGCGGGTGTAGCTCAATGGTAGAGCAGCAGCTTCCCTAGCTGACGACGAGGGTTCGATTCCCTTCACCCGCTCCACGGCGGCCTTGTCCGACCCGGTGTCGCGACCCCGTATGGTCCGGCGCGGGCACGCGGCGCTGGAGGCCGTCACGACCGTGGCCCAACCGCGCTTGTCACAAAAACTTCCCTTTCTGTTTTGACCGCAGTTGCCTTCAACGATTTAACGAAATGTTGGTGGCTGGCGGTGTTTGGTGCGCCAAGGGTCGGATTGCCTTGATCCGGTTCCCTGCGCGCTGGCCCGCCGATGTGGGGTTCCTTTCATGAGCAGTGATCTCGCTCCGTCCAACGGCGACGCGGAGTCGAAGACGCCCGATCCGGCGGCCGCGACCGTCTTGGATGAGGAGCAGCGCCGGGCGGATGCCGCCTACGGCCTGATGGCGGTCCTGGACGCGGCGCCGATCGCGGTCGCCATCCTGGATACCGACGGCCGGGTCGGGTTCTTCAACGCCCGCCTCGCGGAAATGCTGGATGGCCAGGAGCGGGACATCACCGGCAAGGCCATTCACCGGTTCTACGTCCGGCCGGCCGAGGGGGCCGAGTTGGTGGTGCGCGCCAATGAGGGCAGCGTGGTCCGGGACCAACCCGTGGCCCTGAAGCGGGCCGACGGCACCACGGTGTGGGCGCTGACCTCCCTGCAGCGGACCGAATTCGGCGGCCGCGACAGCATCCTGGCCTGGTTTTACGACATCACCGCCCAAAAGGCGCTGGAGACCCGCCTGCGCCAGTCCGAGGAAAGCCTGCTGGACATTCTGGAAGCCTCGCCCCTTGGCGTGACCATCCTGGATGGCCACGGCCAGGTTATGTTTTGGAACAATCGGCTGCTGGACGATCTGGGCTACCAGGGGGCCTCCTTCGCGGAGGCGGCGGCCCGCAGCTTTTACCGCTATGAGCGGGACCGGGAAAAGCTGTTGCAGCAGTTCCAGGCCGATGGCCGGGTCCGCAACGCCGAGGTGCGCCTGACCGCGTCCGACGGCGGCGAGGCCTGGGGCCTGGTGACCATGGAGCCGCTGTTCTTCGAGGGCAAGCAGGGGCTGCTGACCTGGATCTACAACATCACCGAGCGGAAACTGACCGAACAGGTCTTGAATGAGAATGTCCGCCAGTTGCGTTCGATCCTGGACGCGTCCCCGGTGCCGATCGTGATCACCCGGCTGGCCGACGACCGGGTCGTGTATGTCAACGAGCCCTTGGCCCGGCTGATCCGCACGCCGCTGCCCGAAATCATTGGTGGCCACGCGGTCGACTACATCATGAATCCCAAGCGCCGCCTGCGCTTCATGGAACAGATCCAGGAGCGGGAGTCCGTGCGCGACTTCGATACCGAGATCGTCAACGCCGATGGCGAGACGGTCTGGGTGCAGATGTCGGGGGTGCTGATCGAATATGACGGGGAATCCTCCCTGTTCATGGCCTTGCACGACGTCACCGAACGGGTCGATCAGGAACAGGCCCTGTCCCGCGCCAAGGACGAGGCGGAGAGCATCGCCGAGGCCAAGTCCAACTTCCTGGCGACCATGAGCCATGAGATCCGCACGCCCATGAACGGCGTGATCACCATGGCGGAATTGCTGGAAAAAACCCCGCTGAACAGCGAGCAGCAGGAGATGGCGGCCGTGATCCGGGATTCCGCCGGCTCGCTGTTGACCATCATCAACGACATCCTAGACTTCTCCAAGATCGATGCCGGCAAGCTGGACCTGGAGACGGTCAGCCTGTCGCTGTCCGATTTGGTCGAGGGCGTGGGCGACCTGGTGGCGATCCGGGCGTCGGAAAAGGGCCTGACCCTGGCCTGCCACATCGACCCGACCTTGCCCGATCACCTGTTGGGCGATCCGGTGCGCCTGCGCCAGATCCTGGTCAACCTGGCCGGCAACGCGGTCAAGTTCACCGAAAGGGGGGCGGTCCGCATCGATGTTAGCCGGGCCGGGGGGGATAAGTCCTCCGGCAGCCCGGGCGGGCGCATCCCGCTGATCTTCCGGGTCACCGACACGGGTATTGGCATGTCCAAGGCCCAGCAGGAGCGGCTGTTCCAGCCCTTCAACCAGGCCGACGCCTCCACGGCCCGGCGCTTTGGCGGCACCGGGCTGGGCCTGTCGATCTCCCGCTCGTTGATCGAGCTGATGGGCGGGGAGATCGGCTGCTATTCCGAACCCGGCGAAGGCTCCACCTTTTGGTTCAAGGTCTCCTTGCAAGTGCGCGCCGAGCGCAGGATGGAAGACGGCGATGGCGATTATCAGGATGTCAGCATCCTGCTGGTCTCCGACAGCACCGTCACCGTCGATACCCTGTCGACCTATCTGAATTACTGGGGCATGCGGCCGACGGTGTGTCAAAACGCCGCCCAGGCGTTGGTCGAGATCGAACAGCGCATCGATTTGCCCAACCCGGTCCAGGTGGTGTTGATTGACAACACCCGGTCCGACACCACCAACCTGCACCGGTATTCGGCCCTGATCGAGGCCGCCCGGGCCAACGACGCCCAATCGGTGCTGCTCTCGCCCATGGCCAGCATCTCGACCCTGCGCGAGGCCGCCAATGAGCAGGGCTTCATCGCCACCATCACCAAGCCGGTGCACCGCAGCGCCCTGTGGCGAACCATCGGCGCCGCTTTGGGGCGGTTTGCGATCGACGACGACCGCACGGCGATCAAGCGCAGCACTAAGGGTGAGTTCCGGGCGCCCGCGCGCTTGACCGCCCGGGAGGGCTATGCCCTGATCCTGGTCGCCGAGGACAATTCCACCAACCGGCTGGTCCTGGATAAGATCCTGTCCCAGCTGGGCTTCGCCGCCGACATGGTCGCCGACGGGCGCCAGGCCCTGGTGGCGCTGGAATCCGGTGACTACAGCCTGCTGCTGACCGACTGCCACATGCCGGAGGTCGACGGGTATGAGCTGGCCCGTCAGGTGCGCCTGGATGAAATCGGCACCACGCGGCACCTGCCGGTGATCGCCTTGACCGCCGATGCCCTGGTCGGCACCGAACAAAAATGCGCCGAGGCGGGCATGGACGGTTACCTGACCAAGCCCGTGGACATCGCCGCCATGGAGCAGGTGGTCGGGCGGTTTCTGCCCAAGGCGTTGGAACTGCGCAAGCCGGCCCAGGCCGATGTGGACGCGCCGCCGCTCCGGCCCGCACCCGCCGCGGTGTTGGCCGAGGGCGGCGGCCCGGGCACCCAGGCGGACGGGCAGCCGCCGCCGGCGCTGGACCTTGGCCCCCTGACCGAGGTGTTCGGGGAGGTCAACGACGACCTGAAAGAGATGCTGGTCCATTTCGTCGAGGCCACCGAGGACCTGATCGACGCCCTGGAAGCGGCCATCGTCGCGGAGGATTGGAAAGCCGCCAACGAATCCGCCCACGCCGCCAAAGGCGCCGCGCAATATGCCGGCGCCACGAAGCTGGCCCAGTTGTGCGAACAGGTCGAGCTGGGGCTGCGCGCGGATAATCCCGGCCCCGCCCGGCTGGCCGCCGGCAAGATCCTGCACGCGTTCAACGAGGTGCGGGCGGAAATCTCCGCGTTGTGATGCCGCCCCGCCGCCGTGCGCTAGGATTGCGCGGCGTAATCCGCTAATTTCCTAACCCAGGGTCTGCCTGGGTCCGGGGGCGGGCATCCCGCCACCCGGGTCCGGCCGGCCGTCATGACGCGGCCCCGTTTTGGGGACGGGGGCTGCGCAGTCATTGGGGAGGCCCCATGGGCCAGGATACGCCGCCACCGCCAGGGGATGGGCGGAGGGCGGACACGCGGGATGCCGGCACGGCCGGCGCCAGGCCCGGTTCGGGGACAGCCGCGAAACGGGGACCGCGCCGGGCCGTGTCCACGACCAAGCGCGCGACGCACGCCAAGGCGCCGACCGCGAAGGCGGGGACCGCCAAGTCGTCATCGTCCAAGCCGCCAAGCGCCAAGCCCGAGCCGATCGTGGCCGCCGATGACGGCGTGCCCCTGGTGGTCGGCATCGGGGCCTCGGCGGGCGGGCTGGAAGCGCTGCGCGGCTTTGTGGCCCATGTGCCCGACGACACCCAGGCCGCCTTCGTGGTCGCCCAGCACCTGGCGCCGCACCATGCCAGCATGCTGGTGCCCCTGATCGCCCGGGAAACTCGGCTGCCCGTGCGCGAGGTCGAGGACGGCATGCGGCTTGAGCCCGGCACCATCGCGATCACGCCGCCGAATTACGAGGTGACCGTGACCGAGGGGGTCTTGCACCTGTCCGACCCGCCCGCGGGCTATGGCCCGAAACCCTCGGTCGATACCTTCTTCACCGCGCTCGCCGAGGACCGGGGCGAGCGGGCGGTGGGCGTCATTCTGTCCGGGACCGGCTCCGACGGTGCCGCCGGCGTCCGGGCGATCAAGGCCGCCGGTGGCATGGCGTTGGCCCAGGACGAGCAGAGCGCGAAATACGCCTCCATGCCCAACGCCGCCATCGCCACCGGCTGTGTGGACGTGGTGCTGTCGCCCGAGCGGATGGGGGCGGAGATCAGCGCCATCGAACGGCTGGAGCGCCAGCCCTCCCCCATCCGGGGCGGGGATGCCGACCGTGGCCTGGCCCGGATCCTGGATTTGATCGACCAGGAAACCGGCATGGATTTCCGCCAGTACAAGCGGGGCACAATCGACCGCCGGGTCGAGGTGCAGATGGCCGCCAACAAGCTGGACGGCATCGATGCCTATTTGGCGTTTCTGGACGCCCATCCCGATGAGGTGGACCGGCTTGCCCGCTCGATCCTGATTTCGGTCACCGCGTTTTTCCGCGACCCCGAGGCGTTCGAGGCGCTGTCCGGCGTCATCGGCCAAATTGCCGACCGGGCCGAGGACGGCAGCACCATCCGGGTCTGGGTCCCCGGCTGCGCCACGGGGGAGGAGGCGTATTCGATCGCGCTGTTGCTGGCCGACCGCCTGGGTAGCCGGATGAACGCGGTGCGGGTCAACATCTTCGCCACCGACATCGATGAGGACGCCGGCGTGTTCGCGCGCAAGGCGGTCTATGACGATCCCGCGGTTCGCAATGTGCCGGAGCGGTTGTTGAAACGGTTCTTCCGCAAGACCAGCGGCAGTTACCAGGTGGCCAAACCCATTCGGGACATGGTGGTGTTCGCCCGCCATAACGTGGCCAAGGATCCGCCGTTCCTGAACATCGACCTGCTGAGCTGCCGCAACCTGTTGATTTATTTCAGCGGTGAGTTGCAGCAAACCGTGCTGCACAGCTTCCAATACGCGCTGAAGCCGGGTGGGTTCCTGTTCCTGGGCCGGTCGGAGACCTTGGGCAACGATCTACGCGGGTTCAGCGATTACGAGCGCAATCACCGGCTGTTCAAACGGACCCCGATGGCGGTGGGCCCGCGCCCGGCGCCAACCCGCGCCCGGCCGCGCATGGCGCCCGCGCGGCACGACAAGCCGGCCGACCGGCCACCGGCACGCGGACTGGACGACATCGTTCACGCCAGCCTGGCCCAGGGCTTCGCGCCGCCGTCGGTCCTGGTGGACGAGGCGTTCACGGTCCTGCACCTGCATGGCGATTGCAGCCCGTTCCTGCGCTTTCCCCAGGGGCGGCTGGAGCTGGACGTCACCGCGCTGGCGATCACCGACATCCAGGTGCTGCTGCGCAGCCTGCTGTTCAAATGCAAGCGCGAGCGCCAGCCCGTGGACGGTGCCGACCGGATCGGCGCCGAGGCCGACGGCGCGGGCCGTCTGCTGCATCTGCATGTGCGGCCGGTGGACCGGGACGGGGGCGAGCCCGGCTATCTGGTCAGCTTCCAAGAGCGGGTCCCGGCGGCCCTGCCCGACCCCGGGTCGGCCGACGGTGGCGGCGACCACATCCTGTCCGACAAGACCAAGATCGCGGAGCTGGAATACGCCCTCAAACACACCCGCGACCACCTTCAGACCGTGATTGAGGAGTTGGAGGCGTCCAACCAAGAGCTGCAATCCCTGAATGAGGAAATGCAAGCCTCCAACGAAGAATTACAGGCCTCCAACGAAGAGTTGGAAACGTCCAACGAAGAACTGCAATCCACCAATGAGGAATTGCTGACCATCAATGACGAGCTTGAGCAAAAATCCATCGAGCTGGTCAACACCAACACCCAATTGGAGAATGTCCAAAACTCCATATCCTCGCCGCTGGTGGTGCTGAACCGGCAACGCCAGATCCAGCGGTTCAATGTCGATGCCGGCGGCCTGTTCACCCTGACCCTGGGCGATATCGGCAAGTCGATCTTCGCGATCGACGCCAAGGTGGACATGGGCGACCTGGCCGAGGACCTGATGGCCGCGAGCGACGCGGGCCGGGTGGGGTTCGATCTGCTGGGCACTGGCGGCGGCCGATCCTGGCGCAAGCGGGTGCTGCCGTTCTATGAGGATACGGGCGTGATCACCGGCGCCGTGATCATCTTCGCCGACATCTCGGAACTGATCGCCCAGCGCCAAAGCCTGGAGCATAGCGAACGCCGCCTGCGCATCCTGTCCGCCACCCAGGCGGCGACCCTGAACGGTCTGCCGGCCAACATCGCCCTGTTGGACGAGCATGGCGTGGTGGTGGCCGTGAACGAGGGCTGGGTGGCCTTCGCCCGGGCCAACGGCTATTCCGATACCGGGGCGGAGCCGGGCATCGGGCTGGACTACCTGGCCATGTGCGGGGCAAGCACGGGGGCGGGCGCCGAGAGCGCCCATGAGGCGGCCCGCGGCATCCGGTCGGTGATCGGCGGGCAGGAGACGCTGTTCACCCTGGAGTATCCCTGCCACGCCCCCGACCGCGAGCGGTGGTTCCGCCTGATCGTCACCCCGGTCGGCCCCGGCGACCGGGCCGAGGCCGAGGCCCTGAAGGGGGCCGTGGTCATGCACATCGACGTGACCGACCGGGTCCTGACCGAACGCAGCCTGGAGGAGGCGCGCCAGCACGCCGTCGAGGCCAGCCAGGCGAAGTCCCGGTTCCTGGCCACCATGAGCCATGAACTGCGCACGCCGTTGAACGCGGTGATCGGCTTCTCCGAAATGATGATGGCCGAGATGTTCGGGCCGGTCGGCGATCCCCGCTACAAATCCTATGTCGAGGAAATCCACGCCTCCGGCAGCCATCTTCTGAAGATCATCACCCAGCTTCTGGACCTGTCCCGGGTTGAGTCCGGCCGGATCGAGCTGCGGGAAAGCCAGTTGGACCTGGCCGAGGAACTGGCGGCCTGCGTGCGCATGGTCGAACCCCAGGCCCAGGCGAAGTCCTTGGCCTTGACGCTGTTGGCCGGCCAGCCGGTCCAGTTGCGCGCCGACCCGCAATTGCTGCGCCAGATGGTGCTGAACCTGCTGGCCAACGCGGTCAAATTCACCGATCCGGGTGGGGCGGTTTCGGTATCGATCGAGCGGGGTCCGGGCACGGACCAGGGCGTCGGCATCGCGGTCTCGGACACCGGTCGCGGCATGGCCGAAGCCGATATCGGCCCCGCCATGGAGCCGTTCGTGCAGTTGGAGCAAGCCGACCGGCAATTGAACGAAGGGTTGGGCCTGGGCCTGCCCCTGGTCCGCACCATGGCAGAGCTGCACCAGGGCTGGCTGGAGATCCGGTCCGAGCCCGGTGCCGGCACCGAGGCGACCATCTGGCTGCCGCGATCCCGCATCACCAGCGCCCATCCGTCCCGGCCGTGACCGCCGCCAAGGCCCGGCATCGCAACCGGTTGTTAACGCCGACCGGGCTATACGCGGCGCTCGGGATCGGCGCCGGGCCGACTGGTGCCGTTTCGCCACGGTTTGACGGGATGGTGATCGTCCCCCCGCTTGACTGGGCGCGGTTCCTGTTCCAAGTGATCCCCCGTTCCAAACATGCCCCGATGACGGATCGGTGCCCGCGCGCAGCGCCCCGGGTGCCGTTTGGGGCTTTTACCGGACCATGCCGTTCGCGTCGTCCAACGGCCGCCCCCGCGCGGGGTGCCGGGGTTCCCCCCGGTCCCTTGGGGTGCCGTGTCTCGTGAAACCACACAAGGAGTGCTCGATGGAGCAGACACTGGAAGGAAAGTCAGTCGCCATTTTGATCGCCAACGGGTTTGAGGAGGTCGCCATGGCGACCATGCAAAAGGCCCTGTTGGCGGCATCCGCCACGGTGAAGGTGATCAGCCCCGAGAACAACTTGGTCAATGGCTGGCACGGCAAGGGGTGGGGCCACTACTTTCCGGTCGATGCCTCCATCGCGACCACGCTGGCGGCGGATTTCGACGCCCTGATCGTCCCGGATGGGGAGCGGTCGATCGACAAGCTGGCCGGCAACCCCCACACCAAGCGGATCGTCAAGGGGTTCACCGACGGCGCCAAGGCCACGGTGCTGTATGGCCACGGTGCGCGCGTGCTGGCGCTGGCCGACCGGGCGACCGGCCGCAGCGTCGCCCGGGATGACGCCACCGCCGAGGCCCTGGCGGCCGGCGGGGCGGTGATCGTCGATGACGGCGTCGTGCGGGATGACAGCGTGCTGAGCATCGCGTCGGACGTGCCGGTCGAGGATGCCTTGGCCCAGATCCTGGCCCTGATCGCCGAAAATGACGGCCCGCCGCGGGTTGCCGAAGCGGCCTGACCGGGGTTTGGTGCGGTCCATGTCCGTAGCGCCGTTCGACCGCGTCGATCCCCTGGTGACGCGGTGCCGGGCGGCGCTGAGATCCGCCCGGGCGTCGATCGGGCGGGACGCCATGATCGACTACGGCACCCTGGGCCGCGCCCAGGCCTTCGTGCACGGGGTCGAACAGTTCAGCGCCCAGATCCGTCCCGACGATCCCGAACGGCCGGCGCCGGCGGACGACATGGGCCGGCTGCGCCTGTCTATTCTGGCGCAGTTGCTGCACGCCCTGGATCACCTGGCCGACCTGTTGGAGGCGGACCCGATCGATGGCGTGGTGCTGAACAAGCTGTGCCGGGATTACGCCGCGTTGATCGAAGGGCCGGACTGGGAGCCGGACGCGGCCACGGCCGCCGGGGACGGGGCGTAGGCCCGGCGCCGGCTTTCCAGCACCAGCCAGCTGACCAGGGCCAACAGGATCACGGCGCCGGCCTGATGGGCGGCACCCAGCCAGACCGGGACCCCGGCCAGCAGGGTGGCGATGCCCAGCCCCGCCTGGGTCAAGCCCATCGCGGCGACGCCCGCACCCAGCCGGCGCGTCACGGCACCAGCCGACGCCTGGGCCCGCCAGGCCAGCACCAGCAGCAGGATCACGGTTCCCGCCGCCAGCCAGCGGTGCAGGAACTGCACCATGGCGACGTTTTCGGTCAGGTTCAGGGCCCAGGGGCTGAGGCCATGCGCTTCGGGCGGCAGCAGGTCGCCCGCCATCAACGGCCAGGTGTTGTAGGCGAAGCCGGCGTCCAGGCCGGCCACGAAGGCCCCCCACAGGATGGTGACCGCCAGCAAGGCCAGCGCCGCCATGGCCAAGCGGCCGAACCCGGCCGGCTGCGCCGTGATCGGCGCGCCCGCGCGCAGGATCGCCACCGCCTGCACCCACAACAGCGTGAAGATGATCAGCGCCAGGCCCAGATGGGCGGCCAGCCGGTACTGGCTGACCGAGGGGCGATCGATCAGCCCGCTCTGCACCATGTAGTAGCCCAGCACCGCCTGGGCGCCGCCCAGGGCGAAAAAGCCCAGCATCCGCCCCCGATAGGCCGCCGGCAGCCGGCCCGACAGCCACAGCGCCAGCGCACCCACGGCGAACACCACGCCGATCAGTCGTCCCCACAGGCGATGAAACCACTCCCAGAAGAAGATGGTCTGGAACTGCTCCAGCCCCATGCCGGCATTTTTGATCTGGTATTCCGGGGTCTGGCGGTACAGGTCGAACACCCGCCGCCATTCGCCGTCGGTCAATGGTGGCAGGGTGCCGATCAAGGGGCGCCATTCGACCATCGACAGGCCCGATTCGGTCAGTCGGGTAATGGCGCCGATCACCGCCATGGCCAGAACCATGAACGCCATCAGCAAGAGGAAGCCGGCCAGTGCCATGGGCCGTGTGTCGGGGGTCTGCGTCATCATGGCGAGGCATATAGCCGGCCCGGCCCGCCACGGCCAGCGGGACACAACAGCGCGTTTATTTCACTTAAGGAAAATGTGAAATTCCGTATTCACGCAAATTTTTGTGTTGAATGCGCCATTGCACATCTCGAAGATGGGAATTAACTGAAAAGACACCGATGGCGGTGTGAAATGCGCGCCATCCTTCCCCGAGCCGGAAGCGCCGGCGGCAGTCAGGAGCGCGGGACATGCCCGACAGCGTGAGTTTTGAGAAGAAGCCGGCCCATTCCGACGCCCCGCCGTCCGGGGTCGAAGCGTTGAAGAAGACCAGCCGCGGCTTGCGCGGCGGCATCGCCGACGCGTTGGCCGAGATCGGCACCGACCGCTTCTCGGAGGATGACGCCCAGCTTCTGAAGACCCACGGCGTCTACCAGCAATACGACCGGGACACCGCGACCGAGCGCAAGAAGCAGAAGCTGGACAAGGAATACATGATGATGGCCCGCACCCGCCCGCCGGGCGGTGTGCTGACCGCGGACCAATACCAGGCCCTGGATGACCTGGCCGGTCAACTGGCCAACGGCACCTTGCGGATCACCACCCGCCAGACCATCCAGTTCCACGGCGTGGTCAAGGATGACCTGCATCCGCTCTTGGCCGGCATCAATGCCGCCCTTTTGACCACCTTCGCCGCCTGCGGTGACGTGGTGCGCAACGTCATGACCACGCCGGCACCGATCAAGGATGAGGTGCACGACACCCTGAACCGGGTCGCCCGGGAGATTTCCCAGTATTTCCTGCCCCGCACCGCCGCCTATCATGAGATCTGGGTGGACGGGGAAAGGGCCACCGGCGACATCGGCAAGACCGGGGCCGAGGATGGGGAGCCGGTCTATGGCGCGGCGTATTTGCCGCGCAAGTTCAAGATCGCCCTGGCCCATGCCGATGACAATTCGGCCGATGTGTTCACCAACGACATCGGCATCGTCGCCCTGTTCGAGACCGATGTGTACGGCAAGCGCCACCTGCAGGGCTTCAACCTGGCGGTCGGCGGCGGCCACGGCATGACCCACAACAAGCCGCAGACCTTCCCGCGCATGGCGACCCCGCTGTTGTTCTGCAAACCCGATGAGGTCGTGGACGCGGTGGAGGCGGTGATCAAGGTGCAGCGGGATTTCGGCGACCGGTCGAACCGCAAGCACGCCCGCCTGAAATACGTCGTCCACGAGATGGGCATCGCGTGGGTCAAGGCCCAGACCGAATCCTATGCCGGCCGATCCTATGACCCGCCGCGCGCCATGCCCAAATTCCGGGTCAAGGACCATATGGGCTGGCATGAGCAGGGCG
This sequence comes from uncultured Mycobacteriaceae bacterium, assembly GCA_964399515.1. Lineage (GTDB taxonomy): Bacteria > Pseudomonadota > Alphaproteobacteria > DSM-16000 > Inquilinaceae > CAYNRD01. Next base: position 11,375 of record CAYNRD010000015.1, read on the forward strand.
ACGGCAAGCTGTGGCTGGGGGTGCCGGTGCCGTCCGGTCGGGTGATCGACACCGAGGCGGCCCGGATCCGGTCGGCGTTCCGGGCCCTGGTCGACCAGGAGCGGCCGACCGTGGTCCTGACCCCGACCCAGGACATCCTGTTCACGGACCTGGACCCGTCCCGCAAGGACGCGGTCGAGACGCTGTTGAAGGACCACGGCGTGGTCCTGGCCGAACAGCGCACGGTGTTCGACCGGTTCGCCATGGCCTGCGTGGCGCTGCCCACCTGCGGGCTGGCTCTGACCGAGGCCGAGCGGGTCCGGGATGAGTTGGTCGATGGCATCCAGGCCTCCATCGACGCCCACGGCCTCACCGATGAGCAGATCAGCCTCAGGATCACCGGCTGCCCCAATGGCTGCGCCCGGCCCTATGCCGGCGATATCGGTCTGGTCGGCCGGATCCCGGGCCACTACGCGCTTTATGTCGGCGGCGATTTCGAGGGCACGCGCCTGTCCTACCGGCTGTTGGACAAGCTGGCCATGGCCGACGTGCCGCCGGTCCTGGACGTGCTGTTCGATGACTTCGTCAGCCACCGGCAATCGGTGGAGGGGTTCGGCGACTACTGCGCCCGGGCCGGGCGGGAATACCTGATCAACCGGGTCGCCGATCGCATGCCGTCGGTGGCGATTTGAACGTGTCTGGCCGGTCGGAAGCCCGCTTATGATCCCCATCGCCCTCAACCCGGAACACGTCACCGTGATGCTGGTCGGTGGCGGCCCGGTGTCCCTGCGCCGGGGCGAACAGCTGTTGAGCCTTGGATTGAAACGCTTCTTGGTCTTCGCCGAGCGGCCAGAGCCTAATTTTAAGGCATCACTGGGCCGTTACCTGACCGAACGCCTACCAACTGGGCAGGAGATCGCCGGGGCGGCAGTGATGTATATCGCAGATGTGGAGGGTCGGGTGGCCGAGGATCTGGCTCGCACGGCCCGCGCCGTCGGCACGCTTGTGAATGTCGAGGACGTGAAGCCGCTGTGTGATTTCCATTCCCTGTCGCAAGTGCGGCGCGGGGATTTGACCGTGGCCATTTCCACCGCCGGGAAGAGCCCCGGCCTGTCGGTCCGCTTGCGCAAATACCTGGAACAGCGCATGGGGCCGGAATGGGGCGACCGGTTGGAAGAGTTGAATGCAGTACGCGAGCAGTGGCGCGGCCAGGGCAAGACCTTGCCGGAAGTGGCGCGCCTGACAGACCGCTACATCGACGAGAAAGGCTGGTTACCGTGGCCCAAGGCATCATGACGTTTGTGGAACCGGACATCGCCGGCATCGCCGACGCCGGCTATGCGACCGGCGCCGACCTGACCGGGGAGGAAAGCCTGGCCGTCCGCGTCACCCGCCTGCGGGACGATGTGGGCACCTTGGCCGGCCGTGGCCTGATCGGTGAGCTGTGGCAAGGGGAATTCCACCAGCGTATGGCGCTGGTCAGCTCCTTCGGGGCGGAGAGTGCCGTGCTGCTGCACATGGTCTCCGAAGTGGACCGGTCGATCCCGGTGATCTTTTTGGACACCGGCAAGCTGTTCCCGGAAACCCTGGCGTATCGGGACCAACTGGTCGATCTGCTGGGGCTGACCGACGTGCGCAGCGTCGACCCCGACCCGCGCGACCTCAAGCGCCATGACCCGGACGGCACCCTGTGGAGCCGGGATCCGGACCGGTGCTGCTGGATCCGCAAGACCGAGCCGCTGGACGCGGCCCTGACCGGCTTTGACGCCTGGATCACCGGCCGTAAGTGCTTCCACAGCGACTCCCGCGCCGAGCTGGGCTCGATCGACGGCGACCCGCAGT
>CAYNRD010000016.1:0-12214 GCA_964399515.1 uncultured Mycobacteriaceae bacterium
CGTCGCCAACCACCCGGACCTGACCCGGTCCGGCCTGCCGCCCGCCTTGGTGGTCGATGGCGCGCCGCCCCGGTTCGAGGTGCTGGGCCCACTCACGGTCCGCTACAGTTGGCAGGCGCCCAACCCCCATTTTCTGCCCGCCCTGGCCGGTGCCAGGCCGCTGTTCCCGTACATGCCGGCCCATTACATGCGCCAGTTCCACCGGGATTATGCCGATCCGGCCGCCCTGCAGCGGGGGATCGAACAGGCGGGCAAGCGCAACTGGGCCGCCCTGCATTTCACCATGGGCCAGCAATATCGGGTGCGGAACCCGGCCCTGCCGACCCTGCAGCCCTGGCGCCTGGTCACCGAGCCCCCGGCCGACCGGTTCGTGTTCGCGCGCAACCCCTACTACCACCGGGTCGATCCCGCCGGCCGGCAACTGCCCTATCTGGACCGGGTGGTGCTGACCGTCGCCTCGGCCGACATCATCGCCGCCAAGACCGGGGCGGGGGAAAGCGATTTGCAGGCCCGGTACATCCGGTTCGACAATTTCCCGTTCCTGAAGCAGGCCGAGGAGCGGAACGACAACCGCATCCGGCTGTGGCGCACCATCAAGGGCGCCCATCTGGCCCTGTTCCCCAACCTGAACGCCCGCGATCCGGCCTGGCGCGGACTGATGAACGATGTGCGGTTTCGGCGGGCACTGTCGCTGGCCATCGACCGGCGGGAGATCAACCAGGTTGTCTATTTCGGCCTGGCGCGGGAGGGCAACAACACGGTTCTGGACGAAAGCCCCCTGTTCGAGGAGCGGTTCGTGACCGCATGGGCGATGACCGACCGTGCCAAGGCCAATCTGCTGCTGGACCGGATGGGCCTGACCGAGCGCAATCGCGACGGCATCCGCCTGATGGCCAGCGGCCAGCCGCTGGAGATCATCGTCGAGACCGCCGGGGAAAGCGACGAGGAGACCGACGTGCTGGAGCTGATCGCCGATCATTGGCGGACAATCGGCGTCCGGCTTTTGGTCCGCACCTCCCAACGGGACGTGTTTCGCAACCGGATCTTTTCCGGCGACGCGGTGATGTCGATTTGGTCGGGCCTCACCAACGCCGCGGCCCGCCCCGATGACAGCCCGCGGGAGCTGGCGCCCACCGAACAGCAGCAGCTGCAATGGCCGATGTGGGGCCAGTATCATGAAACCCGCGGCCAGTTGGGCCGGCGGCCGCCCGATGGCCCGGTCAGGGACCTGGCGGCGCTGAACGCCGCCTGGGACGCCGCCCAGGACGATGCCGAGCGGGAGCGGATCTGGCGCCGGATGCTGGGCATCCATGCCGAGCAGGTGTTCACCATCGGCCTGATCGGCGGCACCCAGCAGCCGGTGGTGGTCGCCAACGGCCTGCGCAACGTGCCGGAGGCCGGCGTTTACAACTGGGACCCGGGGGCGTTGTTCGGCATCTACATGCCGGACACCTTCTACTGGGACCCGCCGCGGCAGCCCTAGGGGATCGGCCGATGCTGTCCTACGTCCTGCGGCGCATCCTGGTGATGATCCCGACCTTGGTGGTGATCTCCCTCCTGGTGTTCTTGATCATCGAGTTGCCGCCGGGCAGTTTCCTGGACAGCCATGTGGCCGAATTGCAGGCCCAGGGCGAGCGGGTCGATCCGGCCTACATCGCGTTCCTGCAGAGCGAGTACGGCTTCGGCGATCCGTTATGGCAGCGCTACCTGCGTTGGGTCGGCGGCATGCTGGTGGGTGATTTCGGCTACAGCTTCGAGTTCGAGCGGCCAGTGACCGAAGTGGTCGGCGACCGGCTGTTCCTGACCATCCTGGTCAGTTTCGCCACCATCATCGTCACCTGGCTGATCGCCTTTCCAATCGGCATCTATTCGGCCACCCACCAGTACAGCTGGGGCGATTATGGCTTTACCTTCCTGGGCCTTTTGGGGGTGGCGACGCCGAACTTCATGCTGGCCTTGGTCTTGATGTACTTGGCGAATGTCTATTTCGGCACCGCCATCGGCGGGCTGATGGACCCCCGTTTCCTAGACGCGGAGATGAGCCTCGACAAGGCGCTCAGCATCCTGGAGCACATGATCATCCCGGTCCTGGTGATCGGCACCGCCGGCACCGCCGGCATGATCCGGCGCCTGCGCGCCAACCTGCTGGATGAGCTGCAAAAGCAGTATGTGATCACCGCCAGGGCCAAGGGCTTGCATCCGTTCAAGAGCCTGGTGAAATACCCGCTCAGGATGTCGTTGAACTTCTTCATCGCCGATATCGGCGCGATCCTGCCGGCGGTGGTCTCCGGCGCCGAGGTGGTGGCGATCGTCATGTCGCTGCAGACCACCGGGCCGCTCTTGATCGCCGCCTTGCAAAGCCAGGACATGTACTTGGCCGGCAGCTTCTTGATGTTCCTGGCTCTGCTGACTGTGATCGGGGTCTTGATCTCCGATATCCTGCTGGCCTGGCTGGATCCGCGCATCCGCTTTTCCGGCGGCACCAACCGGTGACCGGGCAGGCGGCGCCGGGGCCCGAGGCCGGGCCCGACCGGCAGGCGATCCCCCATTGGGCATCGGACAGGCCGTTCGACCCGAAATCGGTCGAAACCCTGACGCCCGAGCAGGAAAGGCTGTATCTGGCGCCGCAACTGACCCTGATGTGGTGGAAGTTCCGCCGGCATCGGCTGGCGGTGGTCTGCGGGGTGTTCCTGTTGGCGATGTACGCCTCCACCCTGGTGTCTGAGGTGCTGGCGCCGTACGCCTTGGAAAGCCGCAATTCCAACTTCATCCACGCCCCGCCCCAGGCCATCCATCTGTTCCATGACGGGGCGTTCGTCGGGCCGTTCGTGTACGGGTACGACTTCCGCCTGGACATGGAAACCTTGCAGCGCGTCTATACGGTCGATGAGACGGACATCCAGCCGCTGCGGTTCCTGTGCCAGGGCGACCGGTACGAATTCTGGGGCCTGGTCAAGGCCCGGTTCCACCTGGTGTGCCCGGCCCAGGATGGTGAAGTCTACCTGCTGGGCACCGACCGGCTGGGGCGGGACCTGTTCAGCCGCATGATCCACGGGGCCAGGATCAGCCTGACCATCGGCCTGCTGGGGGTCGCGGTCAGCCTGGTGCTGGGCATCGTGATCGGCGGCGTGGCCGGCTATTACGGCGGCCGGGTCGATATGGTGGCCCAGCGGGCGATCGAGGTGGTGCAGTCGCTGCCCACCATCCCGCTCTGGCTCGCCCTCTCGGCGATCCTGCCGGTGAACTGGGATCCGCTGCTGATCTATTTCGGCATCACGGTGATCCTGGGCCTGGTCGATTGGACCGGCCTGGCCCGGGCCGTGCGGTCCAAGCTGTTGGCCCTGCGGGAGGAGGATTACGTCACCGCCGCCGAGTTCATGGGGGCGGGGCCTGGCCGGATCGTCGGCCGGCATCTGGTGCCCGGCTTCATGAGCCACCTGATCGCCACCGCCACCCTGTCGATCCCGGCGATGATCTTGGGCGAGACCGCCTTGTCCTTCTTGGGCTTGGGCTTGCGCGCGCCGATCACCAGTTGGGGCGTGCTGCTGACCGAGGCGCAAAACATCAATGTCGTCGCCTTGTATCCGTGGCTGATGCTGCCGGTGGTGCCGGTGGTGCTGGTGATCCTGGCATTCAATTTCGTCGGTGACGGCCTGAGAGACGCCGCCGACCCGTACACGTAACCGGGCCGCATCCGAAGGATGCGGCCGGGCATACGCCGTACCCTTGGGGGAGGGGCGGCGGGTTTGCGCGACGGGGCCGCGGGGCCCCGCCCGTGCTTTTGGGGGGGGACCGGGATGGACCGGCGCATTTTCCACTTCATGTGGCAGTTTTCCAAGCGTCAGCAAATCTTCCTGCTGGGTCTGGGGCTGTTGTCCATGCCGCTGACCTGGCTGTTGCTGGAAGTGCCGAAATCGATCGTCAACGACGCGATCGAGGGCGGGGCCGGCACGCGCAATTTCCTGGGCCTGGATTTGGAGCAGGTGCCGTTCCTGGCCGCGTTGTGCCTGACCTATCTGGGGTTGCTGCTGATCAATGGCGGGCTGAAATACGTCCTGAACATTTATCGCGGCGTGGTGTCGGAGAAGCTGTTGCGGCGCCTGCGCTACATGCTGCTGGAACGGGTGATGCGCTTTCCGCTGCCCCATTTTCGCAGCGTGTCCGAGGGCGAAATCGTCTCCATGGTCACCAACGAGACCGACGCGCTGACCGAGTTCATTTCCAACGCCTTTTCCCTGCCGGCCCTGCAAGGCGGCACCCTGATCACCCTGCTGGCGTTCATGTTCGCCCAAAACCCGCTGATCGGCCTGATCGCGGTGGCGCTGTTCCCGTTGCAAGCCTGGCTGATCCCCAAATTGCAGCGGGAGGTGAACGCGCTGAGCAAGGAGCGGATCACCCATGTCCGCAAATTGTCCGAGCGGATCGGGGAGACCGTGTCCGGTGCCCCGGACATCCACACCCACGGCACCGCCGATTACGAACTGTCGGAATTCTCCAGCCGGTTCCAGACCATTTATGAAATCCGCTACAAGATCTATGTGAAGAAATTTTTCATCAAGTTTTTAAACAATTTTCTAGGCTCGCTCACGCCGTTGTTTTTTTACGGTTTTGGTGGGTATTTGGTCATTACCGGTGATTTGTCCTTCGGTGCCCTGGTGGCGGTGCTGACGGCCTACAAGGACATCCTGCCGTTGTGGAAGGATCTGCTGAACTTTTACCAGAAGATGGAGGATGCCCGGGTTCGGTACCAATATCTGGCCGACCAGTTCGAGCCCGAGCAGATGATGGCGGCGGAGCTGCTGTCGGCCCCGGCCACCCAACCCGCGCCGGCGCCGATCCGGGCGATCAGCCTATCCTACCAGGAGGCCGAGGGCGACAAGTTGCTGCAGGCGGCCAGTTTCGACATCCAGCCGACCGACACGATCAGCCTGTCCAGCACCAACATCGCCGGCACCACGGCCCTGGCCCGGCTGCTGAGCCGGCAATTGGCGCCGACCACCGGCACGCTCAGCCTGGGTGACCGGCCCTTCACCGAACTGAGTGAGCGGGATGTGGGCGCCTATATCGGCTATGTCGATCAGGATGTGTTCATCCGCTCCGGCACCATTGCCGACAACCTGTATTACGGGCTGTTGCGAGAGCCCATGCCGCGCCCGGATCTGCCGCCCGAGGCGCAAGCCGCCCGGGCCACCCGACTGGACAACGCCGTCGAGGCCGGCAATAGCCGCTATGACATCGGCGACGATTGGATCGACTACCGCGCGGCCGGGGTGGCCGACGCTGGCGCGCTGATGGCGCCGACGGCGGCGGTGCTGCGCCGGGTCGGGCTGGACGGGGATGTGTTCGGCTTCGCCATGCGCCAGCGGATCGACCCCGACCGTCATCCGGGCACCGTGCGCGGCCTGATGGCGGCCCGGGTGATGGCCGGGCAACGGCTGCACCACCCGGACTATGCCGGCTTGATCGAGGTGTTCGAGGCCGACCGGTTCCTGGAGAACGGCACGGTGGCCGAGAACATCCTGTTCGGCACCCCGATCGGGCCGACCTTCGATACCGAACACATCGAAGACAACGGCTATGTGGTCGGCCTGCTGCGCCAGGAGGGGCTTTATGACCGCTTCCTGTCCATCGGCCAGCAGATCGCGACCCTGATGGTCGAGCTGTTCCGGACCTTGCCGCCGGGCCATGAATTCTTTGAGCGGTTTTCCTTCATCCGCGCCGATGACCTGCCCGATTACCAGCGGATCACCTTGCAGGTGGCCTCACGCGGGATCGACAGCTTGGATGACACCGCCCGGCTGAAGCTGTTGAGCCTGCCGTTCAAGGGCATCCCGGCCCGGCACCGGCTTGGGCTGCTGACGGCGGAGGTCAAGGACCGGATCTTGGCCATGCGCCGGGCGTTCCGCGCCCAGTTGCCCGACGACCAGAAGGCGGCGATCGAGTTCTTCGATGCCGCGCGCTACAACGCCAACCTGTCGATCCAGGACAACATTCTGTTCGGCAAGCTGGCGACCGAAAAGGGCCAGGACGCGGGCCGGATCGACCAGCTGGTCCGGGATGTGATCTCGGAACTGGGGCTTTACGACCCGGTGTTGGAAATCGGCCTGGGCTACGATGTCGGCGTCGGCGGCAAACGGCTGACGGCGGTGCAGCGCCAGAAGCTGTCCGTGGCCCGGACGCTGCTGAAGTCGCCCCGGTTCCTGATCTACAACCGTGCGGGCTCGGCGCTGGACGACCGGGGCGAACAGCACTTGCGCGCGGGGGCGTTGGAGCAGTTGGCGGGATCGGCGGTGCTGTGGATCGGCAACCAGCCCCTGTCCGATCCAGCCTTCACCCGCCACATGACCATGGACGACAGCCGCTTGGCCGAGGCGGCCGGGGCGGCGGTCCCGGTGGCCCCGCACGCGCCGGGCCCGGATGAGGAGGACGACGGCATGCTGGGCAAGGAAACCAGCCTGTTGCAAAGCCTGCCCTTGTTCTCGGGCGTCGACCGGTCACGGCTGAAGCTGCTGGCGTTCACCAGCGAGCAGCGCAGCTTCGAGGCCGGCGCCGATCTGTTCGAGCAGGGCCTGCGCGGCGACGTGGCCTATGTGGTGCTGGAGGGCGCCTGCGACGTGCTGGTGGCGGTGCCGGATGGCGACAAGGTGATCGCCCAGGTCGGCAAGGGCGCGATCCTGGGCGAGTTAGCCTTGATCTGTGATCAGCCCCGCTCGGCCACCGTGCGGGCGACCAGTTCGGTGAAAGTGCTGACAATCGCCAAAGATGTATTTTTGGCATTGCTGAGGGAAAGCCCGGAGCTGAGTGTCACCATGACCAGGCTGCTGGCCGACCGGCTGGAACAGACCCTGCACCAGCTGACCGAGATCAACGACTGATCATGAAGAGGGGCGCCGACCAGACAAAAAACCCATAGATAGCGCTCGAAATGTATGGGGCAACCCGCCTGTCCAAAAGAATTTAAGCCCTACACGTTTTCTCTTAAGCTATTGCAAAATGGTAAAAAATTAAGAGTCGTTTGACACTCTTTCGGCGAATGTCGGCGCGCGTCGCGGGGGTATCACCATCGCCTTCAGCGAACATTCCTAAGAACTGACTATCTCACCGGCTGTCTCGCCACCCGGTGGCAAAGGGGCGCCATCTTCACAGGAGGGCAAAATGATGATGCTCAATCGTCTGAGTGTATCGCACCGTATTCAGCTTTTGGTCGTAATACCGCTTTCGCTTGCCTTTCTTTTGGCTGTGGTCGTGGTGGTTAAACAGGTGCAAACCGCCACGGCGCTGGGTGCCGCGGTCCCGGCCGCCGAGGCGGCGCGGGACGCCAACGCCCTGATCCACCACTTGCAGCTGGAGCGGGGGCGCTCGGTCGGCCTGGTCGCCGCCAACCATCAGGCGCGCTACCGCGGTCCGGTCGATACCCAGCGCGAACGGACCGAAGCCGCGTTGGCAATGTTCCGCGCCACGTTCAGCGGCGTGGATCTGGATGCCTTGCCCATTGATAAGGCCGATCGCGCCCGGCGGTTGATCACGGCATTGGACGAGATCGACGCCATGCGCGCGGCCGTGGATGCCCGGGCGGCGACCGTGCCCCAGATCTTGGAGGCCTATACCGGGCTGATCGACGGGCTGATTACCGTGATGGCGACGGCCCCGAAACTGAACCCGGACCTAACCGCGTCCCGGATGCTGACCACGCTGTCCGCGCTGACCAGCGCTAAGGAGAATGCCGGCCTGGAGCGGGCGCTTGGCGGCGCCCTGTTCACCCAGGCCCAATCCGGGGCCGTCACCCCATCGACCTACCTGACCTATAAGGATCATCTGGTCGGTGAACGGATTTATCTGAGCGAGTTCGAACGCTATGCCACCGCCGGGCATCTGGACCTGTTCGCCCGCACCGTGACCGGCCCCGACGTGGCGCAAGTGGCCGCGTGGCGGACCGTGTTGGCCCAGCTGTCCAGCACGGGCGACGGGCGGGGGATCGACGGCAAGACCTGGTTCGATACCGCCACGCGGCGTATAGACCTGATCAAGCAGGTCGAAGACCAAATCGCCGGGGATGCGATCGGCCGGTCCCAAGCCGCCACCCGGGAAGCCTGGACATCGGCGGGTCTGGTGACCGGTCTCACGGGTTTGGTGGCCATCCTGCTGACCTGGGTCACCGCCCTGGAAACCCGCATGCTGTCCCGGGTGATCCGGCACGTCCAAAAGGTTTTGGACAAGCTGGCCGCCGATCAGCTGGAGGTGGAGATCGCCGACGGCCGTCACCGCGATACGCACTGCCGGGAGGTCCAAGGCATGTACAGCGCCATGGCCAGTCTGCGCACCCAGCTTCTGGAGCGCCGGTCGGCACACCAGCGGGAGCGGGAGCGGGCCGAGGCGGACACCCGCAAGGCCGCCGAAATCACGCGGCTGATCACCGGCTTCAAGTCCGACATGGCGGAGATGGTCGAAGTGCTGGCGTCCGGCTCCACCGAACTGAACGCCACCGCGCACAGCCTGTCCGCGGCGGCCGAGCAGACCAGCGGCCAAACCAGCCAGGTGGCCGGCACCATCAAGACCTCCGCCGAGATGGTCGAGGTGATCGCCTCCCGGTCCGAGGAGATGGCCGAAAGCGTCCGCGAGATCGCCCGCCAGTTGGAAATCGGCAGCGCCCTGTCCGGGGAAGCCAAGGAGACCGGCGACCGGGCCCGGGCGCAGATCGAGAGCCTGGACGCCGAAATCGCCAAGGTGCGGGAGGTGGTCGGCATTGTCAGCTCGATCGCCGAGCAAACCAACCTCTTGGCCCTGAACGCCACCATCGAGGCCGCCCGTGCCGGCGACGCCGGCCGGGGCTTCGCAGTGGTGGCCAGCGAGGTCAAGGCCCTGGCCGATCAGACCACCCGGGCCACGGGTGAGATCGACGGGGTGATTTCGGCGGTGGTCGGCAAGACCCAAGGCTCGGTCACTGCGGTCACCCGCATGGCCGAGATCATGGGCCAGCTGGGCGACATGACCGTATCGATCGCCAGCGCCATGGAGGAGCAGCACATCGCCACCCAGGACATCAGCCGCAGCATCAACGCCGTCTCCGGCAGCAGCCGTGCCGTGGCCACCAGTTGTGAGGACGTGGCCGCCGGCGCCGCCCAGACCGCCAGCGGCGCCACCCAGATCAACCAGATGTCCCACTCGTTGTCCGAACAGTCCGAAACCTTGCGCGGGCAGGTCGGCACCTTCCTGGCCCAGGTGGAGCAGGCGGCGTGACGGCTACTTCACCCCGATCAGCATGAACCGGGTGTAGCGTTTCAGGGCCAGGGCACCGGACCAGTCCAATCTGGTCATCGGTGCCTGGCTCTGGAATGCCGCGACGCTGTCAACGCAGTTCACATGGCCGGGCTCGGCGACATAGTCGTTGGATTGCAACACCAAGGGCAGACCCGCCGGTACGCAATGGTACCAACGGTCGAACGCCGCCAGATGCTCGCAGGAGGTGTTGATGACCAGGTCCGGCCGGCCCAGCTCCCGGTCGTCATAGGCGATGTCCAGCATGTCCCGTGTCACCGCCCGGAACCGGCCCGCGGCGACGGAGCGGCGGTTGACCGCCTCGGCCACCGGTCGGCAGCCGGGATCCAGGTCGATGGAGACCACGCGGCGGTAGGACAACCGCGGGTCCGCCAGCAGCAGCGCCGACAAGACGCCGACCCAGCCGCCCAGCACCCAGACCGTCTCGGCCCCCTTGGGCCCATGGTCGGCCAGCCGGTCCCGCAACCACAGTTTGCTGGCCATCTGCTTGGCGTTGAGCGCGTTGTACAGCGCCCGGCTTGGATGGCGGCGCAGCGCATGGACCACGTCGGGCAGGAAGTCCTGATCCCGATAGTATGCGGCCAGCCCCGTCAGGATATCGATGAAGTATCCCGCCGCCCCGTCGTCCCCGGCCCGCTCTGGCGCCTGGGTCATGGCAAGCGAAACTGTTCGGCCGGCCGGCTGCCGTCATTCCCGCCCCGCAGCACCACCAGCCCGATATCGCCCAGATCCACCGTGAGCGCGATGCCGTCACCGGCGATGATGGTCTGCCACGCCTCCAACATCGGCTGGGACCAGCGGATGTCGTCGAAGGCCAGCACCGCCCCCGGCCTGGCCCGGGCCGCGACCCGGCCGTGATAGTCCACCGTCGCCGGGCCATCGTGGTGGCCGTCGATGAACGCGTAGTCCAAGGGCGCGACCTCCGCCAGGATTCGGTCCAGGATGTCCTGGAAGCGGCCGACGCGCTGGTCGATCCGGCCATGGCCCAGGGCCTGGAGGGTCGCGGCGGCCAGGGGGGCGATGTCCTGGGCGCCGTCGACCGTGACCAGCCGCCCCGGCGCGCCCGACAGGACCAGCCCCGCGGCCTGATACGCGGCGGAAATGCCCAGGCAGGTGCCCATCTCAAGCCCGGCGGCGGGCCCAAGCGCGCGCAGCAGCTTCATCAGCAACAGGCCCGACCGATAGGGTTTGGAGGTGCGCCGGCACAAATCGCCGACCGTGCGGTGCTTGCGGCGCCCCTGATACATCTCCGCCGCCGTTTCCCGCCCGTCCCGGGTGAGGGCGCCGTAATCCATGTAGCTGACCGGGTCCCCGGACGCTTCCAGGGCCGCCCGGCGCGCCTCGATCGCGTCCACATGGGGGGCTTCGTCGGGGTGCACGGTCCCGGCGATGGTCTCCCGGATCGCCGTCGCCAGGGCCGGGGCCAGGGGATGGTCGGCCCGCGCCAGCCGGTCCAGGTCGGCGGTGTCGGGCAGGCCCGGCGCGTCGGCGCCCCGGCGGGTGACCAACAGGCTCGCGATGCCGGTCACGGCAGCCGATAGATGAAATAGCGCCCGGGCGCGATGCCGTCCGGAAGCGGTTGCGGCGCCCACCCTTGGATCGGCATCTCATGGCCGGAGATCACCAACCCGCCGGACACCACCAGGGTCTCCAGCATCGGGCCGATCTCCCGGGCCAGGGCATCGTTCTGGTCCTTGATCACGTCGCCCAGATCGCTGTGCACCAGCGGCATCACCCGGCCGATCCGCCTGGCCAGGCCCGGGACCGTCTCCCGCGCGTCGCCCAAGACCTGCAGCCGTTCGGGCGGGATGCAGGAGGGGTGGGCACCGATCTTGCGGTCGAAGGCATATACGTCGCGGTCCGCGAACACCTCCACCATGTGGGAATAGCTGCGGCCGTTGCCCAGGCCCAGTTCGGCGACCGGGCCCGGCACGCCCCGCAACACCGCTCCGGCCCAATTGATGCAGTCCCGCTGGGCCTGCATGCGGCGAATGAAACTGGCCACGCGGCTCATAGGGGGGTCCGGACCTGTCACGGCATCACGGGAACGTGTGGGCACAGGTCTAACGGTGGCACCGGCGAAGACAATCAAAATCGTTGCGGCCGGGGGGCGCGCCCGAGACCGGCGCCAGGGCAGGCGCGCGGCGGCCCGTCCACCATCGGACAGTAACGGTGGGTGCAGAGACAAGCCAGTATCATAGCATTTGATAAAAATTTTAGGCATTATATTTTTGTTGTCTTATGATATTTTAACCTGGCTTATAGTTTGCATCTGGTTTGGACGGGCGCAGGACGCCACCCTGTTTACGACGAGCCCGCACGATGCCGAACAGTCCGAAATCCGCCAGGATGGACCGGGACCGGTTCCTGGCCTTTGCCTTCGCCGCCGCCCATCTGTTGATCGAGATCGACCCCGAGGATGAGATCACCTTCGCCACCGGTGCCTCCTGCGGGCTGATTGATGGCATGGCCGAGGATCTGGTCGGCAACGGTTTTGTTGGCTGTGTGGAGATGCCCGACCGCGGCTATGTGCAGGAAGTTCTGCGCCGCTTGCGGTCCACCGGCCGGCTGGAGCCGGTGCGCGTGCGCATGCAAAGCCACCAGGGGGCTCGGCTGTGGTTCACCATGGGCGGGTGTTTGCTGCCGAACAAGCCGGGCCATTGCTTTGTGTCCCTGTCCCACATGGTCCAGGCGCCGGACGCCAAGAAGCTGACCGAGGACGGCCTGACCGAGCGCGGGTCGTTCACCGGTGCCGCCAACGCCCGCATGCGGGTCGCCAACCAGATCGGCGCCGAGGAGGATATGACCCTGCTGCTGCTCGACGGCCTGGACAAGCTGAAGGAGGAGTATGGGGAGGAGACCGCCGCCGAGGTGGTCTCCAGCCTGTCCGACTATCTGCGCTCGATCTCGGTCGGCGGCGAATTCGGCGGGGAAATCC
>CAYNRD010000016.1:12224-13101 GCA_964399515.1 uncultured Mycobacteriaceae bacterium
GCATCATAATTTTGGCGTTGTCCAAAACGGGAAAACCTCGGGGTCGTAACTCCGCGCCCGGGTCGATGGGCTCCTGAAACGGGCCGGCCCGCCCGACGCCCAGCTGGGTGTGCAGACCGTGACCCTGCCCCTGGAAGCCCAGGACCTGTCGGAGACCGATGCCGCCAAGGCCCTGTCCTATGCGATCCGCAAATTCGCCGAGGCCGAGGGCGCCGATTTCAAGCTGTCGACCCTGCAGGCCGGCGCCGAGCAGATCCTGGCCGAGGTCCGGGAGCGGCTGGTCGAGGTGCGGGCGACGATCGAAAAGCGCAATTTCGACGTCGTGTTCCAGCCGATCGTCGATATGCGCCGGGAAGAGGTGCACCATTTCGAGGCGCTGACCCGGATCATCGGCATGGCCTCGCCGGCGGAATTCATCAAATTCAACGAGGAAATCGGCCTGATCGAGGATTTCGACCTGGCCTTGGCCCAGAAGGTCCTGGAAACCCTCAAAACCCACGCCGTCCATGGCTGGACGCCCGAAATCGCCATCAACCTGTCCGCGCGCTCGGTGTCCAGCCCGCTGTTCCTGAAGCAGTTATTCCAGGTCATCGAACCGTTCGGCAAGCTGCGCCGGAACATCATGGTCGAGGTGACCGAGACCGCCGCGATCAAGGAGGTCGAGCACCTGCACAAAGGCATCCAGGAACTGCAGCGCAACGGGCACCGGATTTCCATCGACGACATCGGCCAAGGCACCACCTCGTTCCATTCCCTGTTCGAATTGGGAGCGGAGTTCGCCAAGATCGACGGCAAGTTCGTGCGCTCGGCCGACCGGTCCGACCGGGACTTCCAAATGCTGAAGGCGCTGGTGCAAACCTCCCAGAAGATGGGCATG
>CAYNRD010000017.1:0-13091 GCA_964399515.1 uncultured Mycobacteriaceae bacterium
CTTCGTCGTCATCGGGCGCCCGACCGCCCGTTCCGGCCCGGGCCCGCAGGCCCAGCCATTGATCCAATCCCCCAAAGGCGGCCACCATCGGCGCCGCCAACAGCGGGGCGAGCAGCAGCACCCCATAGACCACCGCCAAAAGTACCAACCGGTCGCCCCGGTGGGCGATCAGCGCGTGCACCGCGCCCAGCCCCGCCAGCAGGTACCCGAAGGTCACCAGCGCCAAGGCCTGGGCGGCAAGGATGCGCGGGCCGCCATCGAGTACCGCCACCGCCAGCCCGGCGACCGCCCCGACCAGCGGCAGCCAGCGGGGCATCTCCACCGCCTCCAAGCCCATCGGCGGCCGCAGCGCCCAGCCGGCCATCATGGCCAGACCCTGGGCGATCCGGCCGTTGACCACCAGGATCGCCAGCCACATGACCGTGGCCACCGCCGGCACCAGCACCGCCAGGGCCGCGAAATCCTCCGGCCCCAGGCGGTCGACCGGAAAGACCTCCGGCCCGGCGCCGCCGGCCTGAAGCTGCTCGGCCAGCAGGGTCAGCTGCGCCTCGATCAGCCGGGCCTGGCCGCCGGCCAGGCCGCCGTCCTGGCGGTCCGCCTGCACCACCGCGACCGCCATCACCAGCATACCGTAGGCGCCCAAGCGCACCAGCAACCGGCCGGGCGGGTACCATTCCGTCACCGTCTGGCCGGCGGGCGCCCAGGGCGACGGCGTCTCCGCCGCCGGGGGCGGGGATCCGACGGTGCGGGACCGCAGCCCCAGATGGACCACCAGCACCGATGGGGCCGCGATCAGCACCACCAAACTCAACGCCGCCGCGCCGCCGCCCGCGACCAGCACCGTCGCCAGCGCCACCAGCGCCGCGATGGCGATGCCGACGCCGCCTTGGGTCAGCCCGGCGAACAACAGCGGCAGCGGCGCGCCATACCCCAGAAAGGCGCTGGCGCCGACCAAGCCCGCCATGTGGAAAAGCGCGCTGGCCACGCCGGCGGCGACCGCGATCAGGGCCGCTTGCGTGCGTCCCAAGTCCGCCTCCCCCCCGGGGCCGTCCGGCGCGGATCCGCAGCCGGTCAGCGCACCATGTAGGGCAACAGGGCCAGGAACCGGGCCCGCTTGATCGCCCGGCTCAACTCCCGCTGCTTCTTGGCCGAGACGGCGGTGATCCGGCTGGGCACGATCTTGCCCCGCTCGGAGATGTAGCGGGACAGCAGCTTGATGTCCTTGTAGTCGATCGCGGGCGCGTTCTCGCCCGAGAACGGACAGGTCTTGCGGCGGCGAAAGAACGGGCGGCGCGCGGCGGTCATTCGGCGGCTCCTTCAGCGGCTTGGGTGTCGTCGCGGCGGGGCGGACGCGGGCCGCGATCTCCACGGTCACCCCGGTCCCCGCGATCTCCACGGTCCCCGCGCGGTGGACGGTCGCCCCGGCCCCGGTCACCGCCGCGGCGGTCGTCCCGCTGGCCTTTGTTCAGCATCATCTGGCTGGGGCCTTCCTCGACCGCATCGACCCGCAAGGTCAGTTCCCGCAGGACATCCTCGTTCAGGCCCATCACCCGTCGCATCTCATCCATGGCCTCGGCCGGCGCATCGATGTTCTGCATCACGTAATGGCCCTTGCGGTTCTTCTTGATCCGGTAGGCCAGGGACCGAAGACCCCAATACTCCGATTTCACGATCTGGCCGCCCCGCTCGGTCACGATGTCCGAGAACTGCTTGGTCATCTGTTCGACCTGGGCGGCGGCCACGTCTTGGCGTGCGATGAACACGCACTCATACAATGCCATGTCTACTCCCCACGGCTGTTGATGGCCCGGCGCCGCCCGAACGCGGCCGCCCGCGCCTAGCCGGACCCAGATCCTGGCCCCGGCAAGGAGTTATGAAGGCGCGGGGTATATACCGATCGGGCCGGCCGGAACAAGGCCTTATCGGCCCGGGAGCGTGCGGTCATGACGAATTCTTGACACCGTCGGCGCGCGCCCATACCCCGAAAGACCATCCGCAACCGATCTAGCGACCGCGCCCCGCCATGACCGCCGCCACCACCGCTTTCGTCTTTCCCGGCCAGGGCAGCCAGTCCGTCGGCATGGGGCGGGACCTGGCCCATGGCTCGCCCGTCGCCAAGGCCGTGTTCGTGGAGGTGGACGCCGCGATCAAGGATGACCTGTCATCGGTCATGTTCGGCGGCCCGGCCGAAACCCTGACCCTGACCGAGAACGCCCAGCCGGCGATCATGGCGGTGTCGATCGCGGTGACCCGCACCCTGATGCTGGAAAGCGGCAAGACGCTGCGTGACCTGTGCAGCGTGACCGCCGGGCACAGCCTGGGGGAATATTCGGCCCTGGCGGCGGCCGGGGCGATCAGCCTGTGGGACGCGGCCCGGCTGTTGCGCCTGCGCGGGCGGTCGATGCAAAAGGCGGTGCCCGTGGGGGAGGGCGCCATGGCGGTGTTGCTGGGCGTCGATATCGCGACCGCGCGGGCCGTCGCCACCGCCGCCGCCGAGGCGGCGGGCGCCGATGCGGTGTGCGAGGCCGCCAATGACAACACGCCTGAACAGGTGGTGGTCTCCGGCAGCCGCGCCGCGGTGGAAAAGGCGGTGGACTTGGCGCCCGACCATGGCGCCAAGCGGGCGATGCTGCTGCCGGTGTCGGCGCCGTTCCACTGTTCGCTGATGCGCCCCGCGGCGGAGACCATGGCCCGGGCCCTGGCCGACCTGAGGATCACGCCGCCCGAAGTGCCGGTGGTGTGCAATTTCACCGCCGAGCCGACCCAGGACCCGGAAGCGATCCGGCGGCTGCTCGTCGACCAGGTCACCGGCCTGGTGCGCTGGCGGGAAAGCATGGTCGCGGTCGCCGAGGCCGGCGTCGATCGGCTGGTGGAACTGGGCCACGGCAAGGTGTTGAGCGGCATGGCCCGCCGGATCGACAAGCGCTTGTCCGCCACCGCCCTGCAGGGCCTGGATGACATCCGCGCCTTCGCCCGGCCCCCGGGCGCCTGAGCGGCCATCGCCGAACCGAAGAAAGATCCCCCGACATGTTCGAGTTGACCGGCAAGACCGCCCTGATCACCGGTGCCTCCGGCGATATCGGGGCGGCGATCGCCCGGACCCTCGCCGGCGTCGGCGCGCGGCTGGCCCTGTCGGGCACCCGCACCGAACGGCTGGAGGCCCTGTCCCAGGCCCTGGGCGCCGACGGCACGGTGCTGGCCCCCGGCGACCTGGGCACGGCCGAGGGGGCCGCCGAGGTCCTGAAGGCGGCCGAGGACGGGTTGGGCGGCATCGATATCCTGGTCAACAATGCCGGGATGACCCGGGACAATCTGGCCCTGCGCCTGAAGGACGAGGATTTCGAGCGGGTCTTGGAGGTCAACCTGGTCTCGGCCTTCCGGCTCAGCCGGGGTGTTCTTCGGGGCATGATGAAACGCCGGTGGGGCCGCATTGTCAGCATCGGCTCGGTGGTCGGCGCGACCGGCAATCCGGGCCAGGCCAATTACGTGGCGTCCAAGGCCGGGTTGGTCGGCTTGTCCAAGACCCTGGCCGCCGAGGTGGCCAGCCGGGGCATCACGGTGAATTGCGTCGCCCCCGGTTTCATCCGCACCGCCATGACCGACGCCCTGGACGACGCCCAGAAGGCACGGATCGACGCCATCATCCCCATGGGCCGGATGGGCACCGCCGAGGAAATCGCCCATGCGGTCGTATTCCTGGCCAGTGCCGAGGCCGGCTATGTCACCGGCCAGACCCTGCACGTGAACGGCGGCATGGCGATGATTTAGGGCGATCCGGTCCCGAAGGTGCCAAATCGTTTACCGGCATGGGCGTCGTAGACTCTGGACCCGTGGCGCCCGGGCGGGTAGGAAACCGGGCACCGTCCGGCCGCCGCGCCGGCGATCCGGGGTTTCGGCGGCGGCTTGGGCCGGTGACTTCCCCCCACTTTTCAGGATCCATCTCCCGGGCCGGGGCAAGATTCGAGCGCCGACTCCGGCCGTGTGAAAGGTAAGACAAGAAATGAGTGATACTGCCGACCGCGTGAAGAAGATCGTCGTGGAACATCTGGGCGTGGACGCGGACAAGGTGACCGAGACCGCCAGCTTCATCGACGATCTGGGCGCGGACAGCCTGGATACGGTCGAACTGGTGATGGCGTTCGAGGAAGAATTCGATTGCGAGATCCCCGACGACGCGGCGGAGAAGATCCTGACTGTGGGAGACGCGATCAAGTTCATCGAGGAGCAGCAATCCTCCTGACCGGTCCCAGGGCCGGGGGTGTGCGAAGCCGGCCCTTGCGGTCGGCTTCCGTGCTTTTATGGTATCCGGCGAAAGGGGCTTGTCGGGATCGGATGAGGGTGTGTGGGTCATGCGGCGCGTGGTGATTACGGGCATGGGGATGGTCACCCCCCTGGGGCAGGGGGTGGGCCACAATTGGTCGCGGCTGTTGAATGGGGCATCGGGCATCGCCGGCATCCAGGCATTCGATGTCTCGGACCTGACCTGCAAGATCGGCGGTGAGGTGCCCCGGGGCGACGGCACCGACGGCAGCTTCAACCCCGACTATGCCATGGCGCCCAAGGATCAGCGCAAGACCGACCCGTTCATCGTCATGGCGATGGCGGCCGCGACCGAGGCGATCGAGGATTCGGGCTGGCAGGCGGATACCGAGGACAAGCAGTTCCGCACCGGGGTGATGATCGGCTCCGGCATCGGCGGGCTGAAGACCATCTATGATGCGTCGGTGACCCTGGTCGAACGGGGGCCGAAGCGGATTTCGCCCTTCGTCATTCCGGCCATGCTGATCAATCTGGCGTCGGGCCAGGTCTCGATCAAATACGGCTACAAGGGCCCGAACCATTCGGTGGTCACCGCATGCTCGACCGGCGCCCATGCCATCGGCGACGCCAGCCGGCTGATCGCGCTCGACGATGCCGACGTCATGGTGGCCGGCGGCGCCGAATCGGCCCTGTGCCGCTTGGGCGTGGCCGGGTTCGCCGCCGCCCGGGCGCTGTCGACCGGCTTCAACGACCGGCCGACCGAAGCGTCCCGCCCCTATGACCAGGACCGGGACGGCTTCGTGATGGGGGAGGGGGCCGGCGTGGTGGTGCTGGAGGAGTTGGAGCACGCCCGTGCCCGGGGGGCGAAAATCTATGCCGAGGTGATCGGCTACGGCCTGTCGGGCGATGCCTATCACATCACCGCACCGTCGGAAGATGGCGACGGCGGCTACCGGTCCATGGCCATGGCCCTGCGCCGGGCCGGCCGGGACGCGGCCGATATCGACTACATCAACGCCCATGGCACCTCGACGCCCAAGGGCGACGAGATTGAGCTGGGGGCGGTCAAGCGGCTGTTCGGCGGTGCGATGGACGGGGTCTCGATGTCCTCGACCAAATCCGCCATCGGCCACTTGCTGGGGGCCGCCGGGGCCGTGGAGGCGATCTATTCGGTCCTGGCCATCAATGACAATGTCGCGCCCGCGACCCTGAACCTGGACCGTCCGTCCGAAGGCTGCACCGGGGTCGATCTGGTGCCCAAGACGCCGCGGGAACGGCCGATCAAGACCGCGCTGTCCAACAGCTTCGGCTTCGGTGGCACCAATGCCAGCCTGGTGCTGACCCAGGCCCCGTGATCTGGCTGGCCCGCCTGTTCGCCTTCGGCGTCGGCCTGGCGGTGTTGGCCGGGGCCGGTTTGGCTTGGGTGCTGCTGGAATTTGACCGGCCGGGGCCCTTGGCCCAGGACACCGTGGTGCTGGTGCCGTCGGGTGTGGGGGTGGCCGCCATCGCCCAGTCGCTGGAACGGGACGGGGTTATCCGGGACGCGCGGCTGTTCATGGCGGGGCACGCCATGGCCGGGCGCGGTGAAACCTTGAAGGCCGGCGAATTCCGCATCCCCGCCGCCGCCAGCGCCCGGCAGGTGTTCGACGTCCTGGCCCGCGGCCGGTCGGTCAGCCACGGCATCACCGTGCCCGAAGGGCTGACCAGCCGGGAGATCCTGGAGATCGTCGCCGCGTCCGAGGTGCTGGCCGGCCCCGTGCCGGACACGGTGCCCCAACAGGGCTCGCTGCTGCCGGACACCTATGCGGTGACCCGCAATGACAGCCGCCAATCGGTCCTGGACCGCATGGCGGCGGAAATGGACCGGGCGCGGGCGGCGCTGTGGCCGACCCGGGCCGAAGGCCTGCCGCTGGCCAGTTGGGATGAGGCGGTGATCCTGGCCTCGATCGTCGAGAAGGAAACCGGCCAGGCCGAGGAGCGGCCCTTGGTGGCGGCGGTGTTCGTCAACCGCCTCAACCGGGGCATGCGCCTGCAATCGGACCCGACGGTGATCTTCGCCCTGACCGAGGGGGAACGGCCCCTGGGCCGGGCCCTGACCCGGCGGGACTGGCAGGTGGACCACCCGTACAACACCTACCGCATCCCGGGCCTGCCGCCGGGGCCGATCGCCCATCCGGGCCGCGCCTCCCTGGAGGCGGTGCTGAACCCGCCCGAGACGCCGTTTCTGTTCTTCGTCGCCGACGGCACCGGCGGCCACGCCTTCGCCGAAACCCTGGCCGAACACAACCGCAACGTCGCCCGCTGGCGCCGCATCCGCGACGGCGGTTGATGGACATCATCGGTTTACAGACGGACATCATCGGTTTAGGTGGCTGAGTACAACCCGAGCCGAGGTGTATCGATTACAGGGCTCTCGCCATGCAGAATTTGAATTTCAGCCGTGTTTTCTCTCACCAACCCCTAGGTTTCGCTGCGCTGGCCCTGTTGATGGTCGGTCTAGCCGCGTGCCAGACGTCGCAGACCGGATCGGTGGTCCCCAGCATTCCGGACTTAGTGCCGGTGTCCTTCGTGACCGGACCGAACGCCGAGCGATACGCCGAGGGAGAGGCCCTGCATCGCACCTGTCTTCGAACCGGATCCGCCGACGCTGAAACCTGCCTCGACCAGGCTTTTTTGCGGATTATGATTGGACTGGAAACAGACGCAAGGCAGCTTGAGGCTCAGGGCGATACTGTCGGCGCCGTCGCCGTTCATGAAGAACGGCTCACCATCACAAAGACTCGAGCGTCTGGAGATTTCAATCAACTGGCTTGGCGAACGGGCGTTGGCCGTGTTTTCGAGAGTATCTCTGACCTCCACCGCAGAGCAGAGCAGGGCGACAGGGCCGCCGATGCTGCCGAACAATCCCTAACCGTATTTCGGTCTCTTCTGGCCGATGATCCCACCACACCACAACGAACCAGGGATGTGGTAAACGGTCTGGGACGGTTGGGGGACGCACATATGGTGCGAGAGGACGGACCCGCGGCGGTCGCGGCGTTTGGCGAGGCATTGGACATGGTGCGCACGCTCGCTGTGACGGACCCCGACTTTGCGCGCGCAAACCGCGACGTTTACGTGTTCCTGTTCCGTCTCGGCGAGGCGCACCGTATCGCAGGAAACAACCTCGCCGCGCTCGACACGTACTTTTAAGGCTTGAACTTTGTTGAGCGTCTTGCTGCTCTCGAAACCCATGTCTCAGTTTTCGACGCCGCCATGGTGCAGGGTTCAAAGAATGTCTTGGCGCTGATCGACTCACCATCGGTAATGCGGGACCTGTTTGAGCGGGCGCGCTCTTACGCCGGTCAATTGGCGACGCGAGGGATAGTCGACGGGGACCCCGATACGTGGCCAGCCTTTTTCCGGGACTGGTACGATGAGATCACCGATCACTGCCGGCGGCTGGACGGATGCCGGGTCCCGGCGGCCTGATGTCCCATTGTCGTGCCGCCTGACGGGGCTTGGGAATCTGTTATAAGGCTCGATCAGCCACCGGCCCCGAAAGGCCTCGATCCGTGCCCGATACTGCCAACGCCCCTGCCTTCCGACCGATCAGCATGACCGGCTTCGCCCGCATCGACGGGGCCGGGGAGGTGTTGTCCTGGGTCTGGGAGGTGCGCAGCGTCAATGGCAAGGGGCTTGATGTCCGGGGCCGGTATCCCGGCGGGTATGAGGGTCTGGACACCGTAGCCCGCACCGAAGCGCCAAAACACTTCAAGCGGGGCAATCTGTCCCTGAACCTGACCGTCACCCAGACCGCGGGTGGCCAACGGCACAGCCTGAATACCGATCTGGTCGGCGAAATCCTGGCCCTGGCGCGGGAGTTGGAGGCGACCGGTGCCGGGCCGCAAAAGCTCGACGCGATCCTGGCCGTACGCGGCGTGATCGAGGTGACCGACGCCCACGACACCGAGGCAGAGGCCCGGGACCGGTCCCTGATCGAGCGTGACCTGACGGCGGTGTTCGCGCGCCTGGCGGCGGCCCGGGCAGAGGAGGGGGCGCGGCTGGTGGCACCCTTGTCCGGAGCGTTGGACCAGATCGAGGCCCTGGTGGCCGAGGCCGACGGCCTGGCCGCGACCCGGCCGCCCGCGATCCGCGACAGGCTGATGCGCCAGATCGAGGAATTGCTGGGCGCGGAGGCCGGCGGCGCCGACCCGGCCCGCCTGGCCCAGGAGGTGGCGATCCTGGCCGCCAAGGCCGACATCCGGGAGGAGTTGGACCGGCTGCGCGCCCATATCGGCCAGGCGCGCGCGCTGCTGGCCCAGGCGGCGACCGACGCGGTCGGCCGACGCCTGGATTTCCTGTGTCAGGAGTTCAACCGGGAAGCCAACACCCTGTGCTCGAAATCGACCGACACCGAGTTGACCCGGGTCGGCTTGTCGCTCAAATCGGTCATCGAGCAATTCCGGGAACAGATTCAAAACATCGAATAGGCCCCCGCCCGTGACGTCCCCGCCCGCGCCGACCGCCGTGCTGACCCCCGCCCCCGCCCCCGCCTTGGCGGAGCCCCGGGGGACCGATGATTTGGACCGGCGCGGGGTGATGCTGGTCCTGTCGTCGCCCAGCGGTGCCGGCAAGACCACCATCGCCCGGCTGCTGCAGGAGCAGGAGCCGAACCTGCGCATGTCGATTTCGGTCACCACCCGGCCCCGGCGACCCAGCGAGGTGGACGGCCGGGATTACCAGTTCGTGGACGCCGACGCCTTCCAGGCCATGGTCAAGAAAAAGGAACTGTTGGAGCACGCCCAGGTGTTCGGCAATTCCTACGGCACGCCGCGGGCGCCGGTGGAGCGGGCCTTGCAAGCGGGCCAGGACGTGCTGTTCGACATCGACTGGCAGGGCACCAAGCAGCTGGCCAAGGCCGCGCGCGAAGATCTGGTGGCGATCTTCATCCTGCCGCCCTCGGCCCAGGCCCTGGAAAGCCGCCTGCGCAGCCGTGCCCAGGACACCGAGGAGGTGATCCGCGGCCGGATGGACAAGGCCGCCCAGGAGATCAGCCATTACGACGAATACGACTATGTGGTCGTCAACGCCGATGTGCAGAAAAGCCTGGATGAGGTGCGGTCGATCCTGGCCGCCGAACGGCTGAAGCGCAAGCGCCGCACCGGCCTGCCCGCCTTCGTCGACCGCCTGACCACGGCCCTATAGCGCCCGGGCCAGCGCCGCGAATTCGGCGATGGTCAGGGTTTCGGCCCGGCGTTGGGGGTCGATGGCGGCGTGGGCCAGCAGGGCTTCGGGGTCGGGGCACAGCGTCTTCAGGCTGGCGCGCAGCATCTTGCGCCGTTGGCCGAAGGCGGCCTGGGTCACCCGCTCCAGGGCGGTGAAGGGGGCCGGTTCCGGTGCCGCGCGGGGGGTCAGCACCACCACCGTGCTGTCCACCTTGGGCGGCGGGGTGAAGGCCCGGGCCGGCAGGTTGAAGGCGATCTCCGCCCGGCACCGCCATTGGCTGATCACCGACAGCCGCCCATAGGCCTTGGTGCCGGGTGCCGCCACGATCCGGTCCGCCACCTCCTTCTGGAACATCAGGGTCAAGGACCGGAGCCGCTCGGCGTGGCGCAGCCAGCCCAGCAGCAGCGGCGTGGCGATGTTGTAGGGCAGGTTGGCGACCAGGGCGACGGGCGGCGGCCCAAGGGCCGTCACATCGGTGGCCAGGGCGTCGCCGTGATGGACAGCCAAGCGCCCGCCGCTGGCCGCGACCAGCGGTGCGAGCGCCGTAACCGCCCGGTCATCCGCCTCGATGGCGACCACCCGGTCGGCGTCCGACAGCACCAGCATGCGGGTCAGCCCCCCGGGGCCGGGTCCGATCTCAACCGCCGTGGCGCCGGCAAGGTCGCCCGCCGCGCGCACGATCCGGGCGGTCAGGTTCAGATCCAAGAGGAAGTTTTGGCCCAACGCCTTGCGCGCCGCCAGGCCGGCCTGGGCGATGGTATCCCGCAGGGGCGGCAGGGCCGCGACGGCGGCCCGAACCGCCGGCGTGGCGCCGGTCATGGGCCCGCGGCTTGGGCGCGGCCCGCCAAATCCCCCGCCAACGCCAAGGCGGCGATGGTGCTGTCGGCCCGGGCCTGGCCCGTGCCGGCGATGTCGAAGGCGGTGCCGTGATCGGGGGAGGTGCGGATGAACGGCAGGCCCAGGGTCACGTTCACCGCCTGGTCGAAGGCGAGGGTCTTGATCGGGATCAGCGCCTGATCGTGATACATGCACAGGGCCACGTCATAGCCGGCCCGAGCCCGGTCATGGAACAGGGTGTCGGCGGGGTGCGGGCCGGTGGCGGCAATGCCCGCGTCCCGCAGGCGGTCGATGGCGGGGATGATGACCGCCCGATCCTCCATCCCCAGGCTGCCGCCCTCGCCCGCATGGGGGTTCAACCCGGCGATCGCCAGGCGCGGCCGCGCGACCCCGAACCGTCGGCGCAGATCCAGGTCGACCACCCGCGCGGTCGAGACGATCAGCGCCGTGCTCAACCGGGTGACCGCGTCGCGCAGGGGCATATGGACCGTGACCGGCACGGTCTTCAGGGCGGGTGCGGCCAGCAACATCACCGGCTGGGCGCCGCCGCCGGCCAGATCGGCCAGGAATTCCGTATGGCCGGGAAAGCGGAATCCGGCATCGTATAGGCTGTGTTTGTGGATCGGGTTGGTCATCACCGCCGACACCCGCCCGGCCTGGGCCAGGGCCACCGCCTGTTCGATCGCGCCGATGATCGCCGCGGCGTGGGCCGGGTTGGGCCGGCCCGGCACCGCCGGCTCGGCCAGTGGCTGGTCCAGGACCGGCAAGGCGGTCTGGAACGCATGGGCCGCCTGTTCCGGCGCCGTGACCCGTGCCACCGGCACCGCCCATCCCAGCCGTCGGGCCAGATCCGCCAGCCGGCCCGCATCGTCGATGGCGAAGAACACCGGCGCCGTGGCCCGGCCCATCCAGGCCTTCAGCAGCATCTCCCCGCCGATGCCGGCCGGCTCGCCCATGGTGACCGCGATCGGCGGGCGGGGCCCGCACGCCCCGGACGCGGTCACAGGCGCAGGTCGATGAAGGCGGCGTTGCGCAGATCCCGCAGGTACCGGCGGGACATCATCTCGGTGCGCTCGTCGCGCAGTTGGCTGGCCACCCGGTCCGGGTCGATCGCCTGGTCATCGATTTGCTGACGGTCGCAGACCATCAGCACCGCGAACCCTTGCGGGGTGTCGATCAGCTGGCTGGGGGTTCCGGTGGGCAGGTTTTCCACCAGCGACCGCAGTCCCGGGTCCACGGCCCGGACCGGGCCGGAACTCCGCTGCACCTGGCCAACCCCCAACACCTCCGCCTGCTGGTCCAGGGCATCACAGCCCTGGCTGTTGAAGATCACCGTATCGGCCAGGGCGCGCAGCCGGTTGCGCTGGTCGGTGCTGGTGCCGGGCGGGACCGGCAGGACGAAATTGGCGATCTCGATCACGGTGTCGGCCGAATCGGTCAGGGACACCACCCGCTCGTCCCGCAGCAGCAGGATGTGAAAGCCGCTGGCCGTGCGCACCGGCGGGGTCATGCGCCCCGGCTCCAGGGTGTCCAAGGCCGCCTCGATCTCCGGCTGCATCTGGCCCTCCAGGACCCAGCCGATGTCGCCGCCGGCATTGGCGCCCGCCCCTTGGCTGAACTGGCGCGCGATGCTGGCGAAATCGGCGCCGCCCAGGATTTCCGACTGCAACTGCTCCATGAACGACCGCAAATCGGCCTCATCCCGGGTGCCGTCGGCGGACACGAAGATCTCGGCCAGCAGCCGTTCGGTCTGGCCCTGGGCCGCGCGCGCCTCGGCGATGACATCGGCGACGTCATCGTCCGAAATGCGGATGTCCGGCAGCACCCGCCGTTCGATCAGGCCGCGCCACGCCAGTTGCGCCTGGGTCTGGCGGCGGATGGCGGAGACCGGCACGTTGTTGCGGCTCAGGATGCCCTCGAACTGTTCCCGCGACATGTTGTTTGTGTTGGCCAGGGCTTCCAGCGCCCGGTCGATCTCCTGATCCTCCGGCATGATGTTCAGCCGGTCGGCTTCCTGCATCTGCAAAGTCTCGTCGATCAGGGTGCGCATGACCTGGCGCAGCACGCGCTGTTGGTTCTGGGTCGTCGGCTCCAGGCCGGCGCTCAACAGCGTCAGGCGCAGCCGCGTCTCCACGTCCCGGGTCGAGATCACCTCGTCATTGACCACGGCGGCGATGCGCTCTTGCTGGGCCTGGGCGGGGGATGCCGCCACCAAGGCCACCAGGGACACCCCGACCGCCAACCCGACGGCACCCCGTGTCCCGCCGCCGAAGACCGACCAAATCCGCTGAAGGGTCATGGCCGACAGCTCCTTATCGTCCTTGTTTTCTTGCGAATCGGCCGCATTCGCCGGCGGATTCGATCCGCTTGCCTTAACACCCCGGACGCGCCCGCGCATGGTCGCCCAAGGCCGGTCCGGGTCACGTTCCATTGAGGAGCGGTCTAACCATCCTCTAGGTGCAACAATGTGGCGGTGCCGACCAACAGGCTGATCGCGGCTGGACTCCACGCGGCCAGATAGATCGGCAATTCCCCATTCAGGCCCAGGGCGAAGATCACGTCGGCGGCGACGAACAGGACAAACCCGGTCAACACACCGGCCAGGATCATGGCCAGCGTGCCGCCGCGCCGGCTGTGGCTCAGGGAGAAGGCGGCCGCGAACAGCACCATCGCCGCCAGCAACAGCGGCTGGGCCAGTTGCGCGTTGTAGTACAGCCGATGCTGGACGGCCGAAAACCCGGTCGCCTCCAAATTGGCGATGAATTCCGGCAGGTCCCAGAACGACA
>CAYNRD010000018.1:0-13028 GCA_964399515.1 uncultured Mycobacteriaceae bacterium
TGGGCTACTGGGCGGAAGTGGCGCTGGAGCTGGGCCGGATCGATGCCGCCGAGCACCGGGTGAACACCTCCCCCTATCTGATCAAAACCGATCTGCGCATCCATGACCTGCGGTTTCGCCTGGCCCATTACCGGCGGCACGGCGGTTTTGACCCGTCCCGCGTCGGCCAGGAACTGGCGGGCCAGTTCTGCGGGCAACCGTTCCAAAAACTGGACATCCTGCCCGGCGGCGCGTGCAATTTGTGCTGTTCCGCCTGGATGCCCATGTCCGCGGGCAACCTGTTCCAGAACGGGGCTGAGCAGGTTTGGCAAAGCCCCACCGCGCAGGCCATGCGGGACAGCATTCTGGACGGCAGCTATTCCTACTGCAGCAAGCTGCTGTGCCCGTACATCAGTGGGCGCAAGCTGGCCGACACGTCCGGACCGCAGGCGGCCCGGACCTTGGAAAATGTGCGGCCGAAACGCTTGAATCTCAGCTACGACTTGACCTGCAATTTGTCCTGCCCGTCATGCCGGAAGTCCAAGATTGTCGCCTCGGGCGCGGAAAAGGACCAGATCCAAGCCATCACCGAAAGCCGGGTCATGCCCCTGCTGGCGGACGCGACATACGCGGAGATCTGCGGGTCCGGCGACCCGTTCGCCAGCAAGTCCTTTCGCCACGTCCTTGCCAACATCAATGATCGGGATCATCCCGATCTGCGCCTGGTGATCATGACCAATGGCGAACTTCTGAATGAGCGGGAGTGGCGGCGGTTCCAGCACTTGCATGGCAAGATCGCGGCCGTGAATGTGTCGGTGGATGCCGCCCGGCCGGACACCTACCGCCAGGTTCGGCGTGGCGGCACCTTGGAGCGTCTGGTGCCGAACCTGGAGTTCCTCGGCCAGCTATACGCGGACCACGCCTTTGACCGGTACAAGCTGTGCTTCGTGGTGCAACGGCGCAATTTCCGGGAGATCCCGGACTTCATCGCGTTGGCGGGCCGGGTCGGCGCCAGCGGCATTCACCTACAGATGATGCACGATTGGGGATCCTACGACCCCGAAGTGTTGCGCGGGGAGATGGTCCATTTGCCGTCCCACCCCGACCACGCGGAGTTCCGGGAGGTGCTGGCGCGCGCGGCGCGGGTCGAGCACCGCTTGGGCGTCGAGTCCGACTTTGATCAGTTCCACCGGCTGTCGGTGCCCGTTCCGCCCCGGTCCAAGGCCGCGTGAGCGCGGATCAGTTCCGTGGGTGGGTGCGGGCGTGCAGGGCGATCAGCGCCTCATCGGTGACATCGGTATAGACCTGGGTGCTGCTGAGCGAGGCGTGGCCCAGCAGCTCCTGGATCGAGCGGATTTCCGCGCCCGCCGCCAGCATGTGGGTGGCGAAGCTGTGCCGAAGCGCGTGGGGGGTCGCCGTGTCCGGCAGGCCCAATCCAAGCCGGGCCTTGCGCATGGCGGTTTCGGCCACCCCGCGGGTCAGCCGGCCGCCCTTCGCGCCGCGGACCAGCGGCGCGCCCCGCTCCCGGGGCCAGGGGCCGCGGTGCCGGTAGGTTGTGGAAGCGGCCAGGGCCACCGGCCCGCCGGCCGCCCGCGCGACCGCCGGCGCGCCCCGATCCCGGGGCCAGGGGCAGCGGTCCAGATAGGTTGTGATCGCGGCCTGGGCCGCCGGCAGCACCGGCACCAGCCGCTGGCGCCCGCCCTTGCCGGTCACCCGCAACACCGGCTCGGCACCCGGGTCGGGCAGGTCGCCAACCTGAAGCGACAAGGCTTCCGAGATGCGCAGGCCCGTGGCGTAGAGCAACACCAACAGCGCCCGGTCCCGGGCGCCGATCCAATCCTCCACGGCCAGGTCCTGGACCCGGTCGGTGACCCGGTCGATGCTGGGGGTGTCCAGGGGCCTGGGCAGGCGCTTGGGCAGGCGCGGCGCCGTCAGATGGCCGACCGCCGGATTGTGGGCCAGGCCGGACCGGTCCAGCCAGGTGAACAGGCTCTTGACCGAGGACAGCTTGCGGGCGCGGCTGCGCGCGGTCTGCTCATCGGCCGCCAGCCAGGCCAGCCAGGCCCGGAACGACGCAATCCCAAGATCGGCCAGGTCCCCAAGGCGCGGCGCCCCGCCCAAATGTCCGGCCAAGAACCCCAGGAATTGCCGCAGATCGGCGGTGTAGGCGTCCACCGTGCGCGGGGACAGGCGCCGTTCGGTGGCCAGCCAATCCCGCCAGCGGCACAGCGCCGCCGCCAAATCCGGAGCGGCCAGCAGTGCCCAGCCGCTGTCGGCGGGGTCGGTCATGCCTCCAGCAGGCGGTGGCGCAGGCAGCGCTCAATCACCTGGGCCAGAAAGCTGACCAGATCGGTCGGCATGTCGGCCTGGTACATCGCCGGGTCCCGGCTGCCCAGGGCCAACAGGCAGTCCGGCCCGTCGGGCAGGATCGTCAGCCGCACCAGCGCCTGGGACCGGATCTCGGGCGCGATGTCGCCGAACAGGTCCTTGCGGCCGCGGATATCGCCGCTCAGCGCCACGGTTTCCCCGTCGGGCATCATGCGGCGAAACAGCGCCGGCCGGACGGTGTGAAAGC
This sequence comes from uncultured Mycobacteriaceae bacterium, assembly GCA_964399515.1. GTDB lineage: Bacteria > Pseudomonadota > Alphaproteobacteria > DSM-16000 > Inquilinaceae > CAYNRD01. Next base: position 2,555 of record CAYNRD010000018.1, read on the forward strand.
CCCGGGGCAGGCTGGCCCGGCACGGCTCGTCCTCACAGGCGACCACCACCGAACTGGCGTCCAAGCCCAGGATCACGGGCACATCGATGGAAATCGCCTGCAGCAATTCCTCCATCCCGGCGGCCTCCACCACGAACAGGATCGCCGATTGCACCCGGGCCTGGGTGGAGATGTTGGCGCGGCTGGTGGCAAGCAAGGCCCGCTGTTGCTTGGTCATCCGCGCCAAGCGGTCCCGCAGCCGGTCGATCAGATAGGATTGCAGGTCCACCGCCCCGCCCGGCCGCGGCCGGACACCGCCGCAGGCATCGACCAGGAATTCCAGATTGTAGTCCAGGAATACGGGATGCTGGTTCAGGTACCCGATCACCGCTCCCTGGCGGGGTGGGGCGTCCCGGTCGAACCGGTCCGCCACCGGGGCGGGGGCTGTGTCATTGGCGATCGGAGCCGGGGCCTTGGCGGGGTCGGGTGCGTGGGGATGGCTCATTGTGCCGGACCTCCGTCCAGGGTTGCGGGTGCCTACAGGATCGATTGGCCGGTCTTGGCCCAGTCGGCCAGGAACGCCTCCAGCCCCCGGTCGGTCAGGGGATGCTTGAACAGTTGCCGGGCCACCGCCGGCGGCAGTGTGGCGACATGGGCGCCCAGCCGCGCGGCCTCGGCGACGTGTTTGGGGCTGCGCACCGAGGCGACCAGCACCTGGGTGGTCAGGTCCGGATACAGCTCATAGATCTGCATGATCTCGGCGATCAGCCCCATGCCATCCACCGACAGATCGTCCAGACGGCCCACGAAGGGCGAGACGTAGGTGGCGCCGGCCTTGGCCGCCAACAGCGCCTGCACGGCGGAGAAACACAAGGTGACATTGACCCGGTGGCCTTCGCCGGTCAGCACCCGGCACGCCCGCAACCCGTCCTCGGTCAAGGGCAGCTTGATGCAGACATTGCCGGCGATCGTCGCCAACGCCCGGCCTTCGGCCAGCATCCGGTCGGTGTCGGTGGCGGTGACCTCGGCCGAGACCGGGCCGTCGGTGATCGCGCAGATTTCCGCGATCAGGGTCTTGAAATCCTTGCCCGATTTGGCGACCAGGGACGGGTTGGTGGTCACCCCGTCCAACAGCCCCAGGCTGGCGAGATCGGCCAATTCGGCCACATCGGCGGAATCGATGAAAAACTTCACGGCCTAGCCCCCCATCCCGTGCATAGCCGCCGCGCAACGGCGAATCATCGCGGGCCTGTGATTTGCAGCTTAGGCTGACCGGGCCGGGTCCGCCAAGACCGGCTGGGCGAAAATCCGGCCGCAAACTGGCACCGGTTGAGAAAAAAAACACTGTCAACGCAACATCTGCGCATCAATCAATAAGTGTCGCCGTTGGAGGATCCCGCCCATGCCGCTGTTGCCCCTGGCTGCCGAGGAAGGCTTGTTCCATGAATATGACCCGCCGGCCAAGGACGGCGCCCCCACATTCGTGTTCGTCAATGCGCTGACCGGCAACACGGGCGCCTGGCAGGCGGTGGTGGCCCCGCGCCTGCGTGACGCCGGCTTTGGCACCTTGGCCTACAATCTGCGCGGCCAGGTCGACAGCCCGCTGCACGCCTCGACGGCGTTGACGCCCGACCTCATCGTCCGGGACCTGGCCCACCTGATCGGGGAGATCGGGCCGCCCCGGCCGATCCTGTGCGGGCTTTCGATCGGTGGCTTGTTCGCGGCCCAGGCGATCCTGGGCGGGGTCAAGGCCGAGGGGCTGGTGCTGCTGAACACGCTGCGGGAGATCGGCCCCCGCATCGCCTGGGTCAATGACGCCATGTTCCAGGCAGTCAAGACCGGCGGCTTTCCGCTGCTGCTGGACATGTTTTTCCCGCTGCTGGTCGGCCAGGAAACCGCCCGATCCCGCCGCCAGGCGTTCCTGACCGGCGCCGCCTACAAGCCGGAGCCCAAGACCTCGGGCCATTACCGGCTGATGAGCATCGGCGGCGATGTCGATTGGGACCTTCCCTACGAGCGGCTGGACCTGCCGGTGCTGGTGATCTCCGGCCATGAGGATCGGGTGTTTTTTGACGCCGCCGTGGTGGACCGGCTGGTCGCCCGGCTGTCCCGGGCCGAACGGCTGGACTGGCCCGATGCCGGCCATCTGCTGCCGGTGGAACGGCCCGAGCGGCTGGCCGAGGCCCTGATCGCCTTCGGCACGGCCCGGGGCTGAGCCGATGCCCTGGTCCTCCCCCAGCTTTGCCTATCTGGCGGTGTTCATCGGCGTGCTGGGCCACGCCTCCAGTGAATTCGTGGCGGTTCTGTCCGGTGTGTCGGGGCCGGAGGTGTCCAGCTGGCGCTTCTTGCTTGGCGGCTTCGGCCTGGTGGCGGTGGCTCTGCTGGTGCCCGGCTCCCGGGACATGCTGACCCCCTTGCGGCGGGAGGGGCCGCGGCTGCTGCTGTTGTCCGCCTTCGGGGTTTCGGCGGCCTATCTGCTGTTCCACTGGGCGTTGGACTTTGCCACCGTGGTACAGGTGGCGACCCTAGTGACCACCATCCCGATCTTCGTCGGCCTGGCCAATCTGATCATCAACAAGGCGCCGATCACGGCCCCCAAGCTGGTGACCGGCCTGGCGGCGGTGGCCGGCATCGCATTGTTGATCACCGATGGCGCACTGGGCCAGTTGGTCGGCGACACCCAAAGCCTGATCGGCATTGCCATGTGCCTGGGCACGGCGGCCCTGGTCAGCGCCTATGCCGTGCTGGCCAAGCCCTTGATTGGCGAATACGGCGCCTTGCGGATCACCGCCTTGACCATGGCGATGGGCGGGGTGCTGCTGTGGCTGGGCGTCGGCGCCTTTTGGGGCATTTGGGTCAATCCCGCGGCCCTGTTCGACCGGCCGCCGGTCGAGGCCTGGTCGCTGTTCGCCATCGCCATATGGAACACCACCATCACCCAATACCTGTGGATCGGCGGCCTGGCGGCGGTGCCGGGCATCACCCGCGGCAGCTACCTGTTCTTCCTGAAGCCGGTGATCGCGGCCCTGCTGGCGCTGTTCATCCTCAGCCAGCCGATCGCCTGGCTGCAATGGGCGGCGATCGTGGTGATCTGCGGGGCGGTGGTGGTGGAGATGCTGTGGCCGAAGCCGAAGCCCCGCGATGGCTGACCCGGCCCAGCCGCCGGACCGGGTCACGGTCTTGCTGCCGCTGCCGGTGGGCGACGGGTATGATTACCGGGTGCCGCCGGGTCTGAGCCTGGCCCCGGGCGATCTGGTGCGGGTGCCCTTGGGCAATCGGGAACGGGACGGCGTGGTCTGGGCCGCCGGCGCCGGTGCCGGTGACGCGACGGTGGCCGACAGTCGCCTGAAGGACGTGCTGGGCAAACATGACTGCCCGCCGTTTTCGGACCTGCACCGGCGGTTCTTGGATTGGGTCGCGTCCTATGTCCTGCGCGGCCGGGGCCAGATCCTGCGCATGGCGTTGAGCGTGCCGGACGCCCTGGAGCCGCCCCGGCGCCGGCGCTGTTATCGCGCCGCCGAACCGGCGCCGGACGCCGCGGGCATCCGCATGACCGAAGCCCGCCGGCGGGTGCTGGCCGTGCTGTCCGACGGCTTCGCCCGGGACGCCAAGAGCCTGGCGGCCGAGGCCGTCTGCTCCCCGGCGGTGGTCACCGGCCTGGCCGATGCCGGGCTGATCCAGGCGGTGGACCTGCCGCCCCCCGCCTTCCCCGCGCCCGACCCGCACCGCACCCGGGCGGTGTTGAGCCCGGACCAAGCCGCCGCCGCCGCCAGCCTGGCCGAAAAGCAGGCGGCGGGCGGTTTCTCCGCCACCTTGCTGGATGGCGTCACCGGTTCCGGCAAGACCGAAGTGTATTTCGAGGCCATCGCCAGGACCCTGGCCCAGGGCCGGCAGGTGCTGGTGCTGCTGCCGGAGATCGCGCTGTCCGCCCAATGGTTGGACCGGTTCCAAAGCCGGTTCGGCTGCCGGCCGGTGCTCTGGCATTCGGAGGTGACCGGGGCCGACCGCCGGCGGGCCTGGCGCGGCGCCGCCACCTGGGCCGGCCAGGCCGGCTCCGGTGCCCAGATCGTGGTCGGCGCCCGCTCGGCCCTGTTCCTGCCCTATGCCGATCTGGGGCTGATCATCGTCGATGAGGAGCATGAGGCCGCCTACAAGCAGGAAGACGGTGTGGCCTATCATGCCCGGGACATGGCGGTGGCTCGGGCCCGGCTGGGCCAGATCCCGGTCCTGCTGGTTTCGGCCACCCCGGCGGTGGAAACGGTGATGAATGTGCGCTGGGGCCGGTATGACAGCGTGCGACTGCCGGCCCGCCATGGTGGTGCGGCCCTGCCCGCCGTGGAAATCCTCGATCGCCGACGGGCCCGGGCCGAGGCGGCCGCCGACACCCGCGAACCGGGCCAGGTCTCCTACCTGTCCGACCGGCTGCTGGCGGCCGTGCGGGACGCGATCGGCGCTGGCCACCAGGCGCTGTTGTTCCTGAACCGGCGCGGCTACGCGCCCCTGACCCTGTGCGGGGAATGCGGTCACCGCCTGCAATGCCCCAATTGTTCGGCCTGGCTGGTCCATCACCGCTTGCGGGGCCGGCTGACCTGCCACCATTGCGGGCACAGCATGGGGGTGCCGGCGGCCTGCCCGTCCTGCGAGGCCAAGGAGTCCTGGATCGCCTGCGGACCGGGGGTCGAGCGGATCGCCGAGGAGGTCGATCGGCGCCTGCCCGAGGCGCGCTGGTTCATCGCCACCTCCGACACGTTGCGCACCGCCCGGGATATTGAAACCCTGGTGGCGCAGATGACCACCGGCCAGGTCAATGTGCTGATCGGGACCCAAATCCTGGCCAAGGGGCACCATTTTCCGGACCTGACCGTGGTCGGTGTCGTCGATGCGGATCTGGGGTTCGATACCGGCGGCGACATCCGCGCCTTCGAGCGCACCTTCCAGTTGCTGCAGCAGGTCGCCGGCCGGGCCGGGCGCGGCCAAAGCCCCGGCACCGTGATCCTGCAAAGCCACGACCCGGAAAACCCGGTGCTGGCCGCGATCGCGTCCGGGGACCGGGACGGCTTCCTGGACCGGGAGATCGCCATGCGCGGGCGCGGGCGGTGGCCGCCCTTCGGCCGGCTGGTGGCGGTGATCGTCTCCGGCACCGACCGGGATGCGCTGGACCGCCATTGCCGGCTGCTGGCGGCGGCCCGTCCGAATCTGGCCGGGGTGGAGATCCTGGGGCCGGCGGACGCGCCTTTGGCCCTGCTGCGCGGCCGCCACCGCAAGCGGTTCCTGGCCCGGTCGGACCGCAAGACCGCCTTGCAGAAGGTGGTCGCCGACTGGCTGACGCCGCATCCGCCCAAGGGCTCCATACGGGTGACGGTGGACGTGGATCCGTATAGTTTCCTGTGAGCTTGGCACCGGGAGGGACCGATATGCGCATATGGCTGACCACCGTCGCGATGCTCTCCGGCCTGGCGGCGGCGCCGGTCCTGGCCCAGGACCCGCCCCGGTTCGCCGGCGTGGCGGCCCCGTTCGACCCGGCCACGGCACCTTTGTCGGCCCGGGCCAATGGGGCGATGATCCCGATCCCCGCCGGCACCTATCCGATCGGCTCGGACGAGGGGCCCCTGGCCGCCGACCCGGCCCATACCGTGACCCTGGACGGCTTCGCCATCGACCGGACCGAGGTCACCAACGGCGCCTTCGCCGAATTCCTGAACGCGGTCGGCGCCGTGGCCCCCCGGGACGTGCCGGCGGGCCGGGTCGGCCCCGGCGATGTGGGCGATGGCCAGGCTGTACTGTTGCGGGGGGGGCGGCCGCCCGGTCAGTTCTACCCGCTGATCGCGTTGGACGATCGGGAGGCGCGCATCGACCTTGTGGACGGGCGCTTCGTGCCCAGCCCGGACCATGGCGATCACCCGGCGGCGGAGACCACCTGGGCCGGCGCCCGGGCCTATTGCGAATGGCGCGGCGCCCGCCTGCCGACCGAGGTGGAGTGGGAGGCCGCCGCGCGGGGCACCGACGGACGGATCTACCCCTGGGGCAACAGTCCGCCCAGCCGGTCCAAGGCCTATTTCCATGAGCCGTCGGGCAAGACGGCGCCCGTGGGCACCCATCCGGACGGGGCGTCGCCCTTCGGTGTTCAGGACATGTCCGGCGGCCTGGCCGAATGGACCTCCAGCCTGGAACGGCCCTACCCCTATGACGCAACGGACGGGCGGGAGGACCCGAATGCGCCGGACCCGCGGGTGACCCGCGGCGGCGACTATCTGTTCGACAATGACCCCGATGGCCTGACCGTGCTGCACCGGGACGGCTTTTCCAACGCGCCGGACCGGGGCCACCGCCATATCGGCTTCCGCTGCGCCCGCTCGGCGGCGGGGTGAGCGTGCGGGGATGACAAGCCCCACCCCCCGGGCACCCGGTCCTGGGGGGTGGCGGAAAGCCCAGACCCAAGCCGGTGACAACAACGCGTCTTTGTCATCTCACAACCCGGGTGTTGTTTTACGCACCGTCAGCCCAGCCCCGCGCGGGCGCGGCCTTCGGGGGTCTTGATCGAGAAATCGTCGCCGACCAGGTCGCGCGCCTGGTCCGAGCACAGGAACAGGACCGCCTGCGCCGCCTCGTCCGGGGTGATGTGCCGATCCCAGTCCAGTTGGCTGACCGCGTTGATGCCGGAGGTCTTGATCGAGCGCTGCATGTCGGTGGCCACCGTGCCGGGGCTAAGGCCCACCACCCGGATGCCGTGCTGGCGGTACTCCCGGTCCGCGCAGCGGGTCAGCATCAGGACGGCGGCCTTGGTGGAGCAGTAATGGCTCCAACCCTCCAAAGCGTTGGTGGCGGCGCCGGAGCTGATGTTGACGATCACGCCCGACTTTCGCGCCACCATCATCGGCAGGGCCGCGCGCAGGCCGTGATAGACACCCTTGTAATTGATATCGACCACCTGGCCCCAGGCGTCCGGATCGGAACTGGCCAGATGCGCGATGGGGTCGATGACGCCGGCATTGTTGACCAGGATGTCCAACCCGCCGAACCGGGTCACGGCCGTCTCCACCGCCGCCGCCACCGGCGCGTAGTGGGCCACGTCGCACGCCGTGGCGAGGGCCCGGCCACCGGCGGCGGTGATCTCGGCCTCCAGGGTCTTGAGTGCCGCCACCGAGCGCGCCGCCAGCACCACGGCGGCGCCGCTGGCCGCCAGGGCCTTCGCCGCCGCGGCGCCGATGCCCTTGCTGGCGCCGGTAACCAGCGCTGTCTTGCCGGAAAGGTCGATGGTCATGTGGCGCCCCCCTGTTGGCGAGCCCAAGCCTAGCAAGCTTCCGGCGGTTGGGAAGGGCCGGTGTCAGCTGCCGGGGCCGGACCCGTCCCCCCGGGTGGCGGTCAGCCGTACCTGGATGGTGACCTCCAGTTTGATGGTGTTGGCATTGGCCCACTGGCCGGAGCCCACGCCCCAACTGGTGCGGTCAATGGTCAGGTCCCCGACCATGGTGGCGGTATCGCCCCGGATGTCCAAGGTGAACGGCAGGGTGACCCTGTTGGAGACCCCCTTGATGGTCAGGACCGCGTCGGCTTCGTAGCGGTTCTCCCCCAGATGGCGGAAGGCGGTGGTGCGGAATTCGGCGTTGGGGAAGGCGGACTGGTTGAACCATTCGGTCTGTTTGGCGGTCGACGTGCGCACGCTGTCGCCGGCGTCGATCGAGCCGATGGCGATGTCGATCACCGCCCGGGAGGCGTCCAGCGCGTCCGGGTCGAACCGGATCTCCGCCGTCCAATCGGCGAAATGCCCCTGGAACCGGGTGGCGCCCTGCTGGGCCACGAAACCCAGTTGGCTGTCGCCATAGGCAACGGCCCAGGGGTCGGCGGTGGCGGCCTGGGCGGGGGCTTCGGCCGGCGGTGCCGTCGCCGTGCCGGCCGGCAGCCCCTGGTCGGCCCGGGGCAAGGTCACCGCCAGGGCCAGGGCCAGGGCGGCGGCCCCGCCGGCCCCGCCCAGCCACAGTGGCTTGAGGCCCGCATCGGGCAGCATCCGGCGCAGCACGCCGTCCTTGGCGATGACATGGTGCTTCAGCGCCCCGGCCACATGCAGCGCCAACAGGCCGAGAATGGCATAGGTGGTGCCCCAATGGATGGTCTTGAACAGCCGTTCGGTGTCCGCATCCGGGCTGAGCACATGGGGCAGTTCGACCAGGCCGAAATAGATCGTCGGGATTTCCAGCACCGAGGCCGAGGCCATCAGATAACCCGAGACCGGCATGATGATCATGCCGGCATACAGCCCAAGATGGACACCGTGGGCCAGCAGCCCCTCAAGGCGTTTGGTGCCGTCGGGCAGGGCCGGAATCGGCCCAGCCAGCCGCCACAGGATGCGCAGCAGGATCAACGGCACCAGGGTCAGCGCGATCGACTTATGCAGTTGGAACAGCGCGAACATATCAACGCCGGGGTCGCCGCCGGCCTCGGCGATCTGCCGCAGTTCGGCCATGATCAGGCCCATGGGGATCAGGGCCAGGAAGAAGCCGACCGTCACCCAGTGCAACGCCTTGGCGACCCAGCCGTACCGGGCGGCGGTGTTTCGTGCCGGCATCGGGACCTCCCAGAGAGCGAAAAACCGCCGGCCCAGCGGCGATCCGGGCCGACGGCTTTCCAACAGAGATAGATCACGGCCGGGCCAAGGCGACCTTGGCGGCCCGGCCGGGCCCGGCCCGGATCAGGAGATCGGGCGGATTGCCTCGACCTCGACGATGATGTCGATCTCAGCCGGCACCGCCGGCGCGAACAGGCCCAGATCCCACTGGGTCCGGTCGACGGTGGTGGTGGCGGAGAAGCCGGCCCATTCCTGGGTGCCCTCGATCACCGGATTGTCATCAACCAGGCCGTTCAGCTTCACGTCCAGGGTCACCGGCAGGGTGATGTCCTTGATGGTCAGGTCGCCGGTGACCAGGGCCGTATCCTCACCGGTCAACTCCACATTGGTGCTGACGAAGGTGGCGGTGGGGTGATTGGCGGTGTCGAAGAAGTCGGCGGAGGTGAAGTGCGCCTCCCGCGGGTCAAAGCCGGTGTCCAGCGAGGTCAGGTCGATTTCGATCTCGACCGAGGAGTTGGCCGGGTTTTCCCGGTCCAGCATAAGCCCGCCGCTCAGCGTGTCGAAGGCGCCATAGGTGGTGGTCAGGCCGAAATGGTCGAAGGTGAAGATCACCTGGGCGTGGCCGGGCACCAACTCCCAGGCTTCGGGGGCGGCCTGGGCCGGGGCGTGGGCAAGGCCGGCGGCACCGGCCATCAGGCTGGCGGCCAGGAAACGGGACGGGATCATGTCGGGACCTCCTGTGGGGGAAAACGCGTGGGACGGACCATATTGCCAACGGCGGCCGCGTTAAATCCCGCATGCGTGAACATATTGTTTCCATGCGCTTGACGGTTTCGCCGGTGCACACCGGGTGCGCGGCGGCAGTTGCGCCCCCCCAGGCCCTGTGCTAGGTGACCGGCGCCGTTCGCGAAGGCCGGATGCAGCGCGCGCAACCCCGTCCGTGATCCGCCCCACCCATTCGGGGGGCGATATCCCCAAAGGGTCCCGGTCGTCCCGCGCGTGCCCCGGCGGGGTGGGCGGCGGCCGGCGCTCTCGCGCGGCGGTCCCATCCCTGTTTTCATCGGTCCGGGCATCCGGCCCGGCGGCCGCGAATGGCCGTCGGTCCCATCCAGGAGCAAGACGTGGCATCCAACACTCCCGGCGAAGGCGGTCTGGCCACCCGATACGCCGCGGCCCTGTTCGACCTGGCCGACCAGGCCAAGGCGCTGGATACCGTGGCCGGTGACCTGAAATCTCTGAAGGCCGCATTGGCCGCGTCCGAGGATCTGCGCCGGCTGGTGCGCAGCCCGGTGATCAGCCGCGCCGACCAGGCGGCGGCCCTGGGTGCGGTGCTGCGGGCGACCGGCGCTAATGACCTGACCCAGAAGTTCTGTGGCGTGGTGGCCGCCAACCGGCGGCTGTTCGCCCTGGATGCCATGATCGGCGCCTTTCTGTCGGAGCTGGCCCGCCGGCGGGGGGAGATCACCGCCCGGGTCACCTCCGCGCAGCCGTTGAGCGATGCCCAGACCGCCCAGATCACCGACCAGATCAAGCAGGCCTATGGCGCCCAGGTGGCGATTGATGCCGATGTCGATCCCAGCCTGCTGGGCGGGCTGATCGTCCGGATCGGCAGCCGCATGATCGATTCCTCGTTGAAGACCAAACTTGACCGTATGCAACTCGCCATGAAGGGGATTGCCTGATGGAAATCCGCGCCGCCGAAATTTCCGACATCATCAAGAAACAGATTGAGGGCTTCGGCACCGAAGCGGACGTGGCCGAGGTTGGCCAGGTCCTGAGCGTCGGGGACGGGGTCGCCCGGGTTCATGGGCTGGACAATGTCCAAGCGGGGGAGATGGTCGAGTTCCCCGGCGGCATCAGCGGCATGGCGCTGAACCTGGAGACCGACTATGTCGGCGTGGTGATCTTCGGCCAGGACCGGGACATCAAGGA
>CAYNRD010000019.1:0-12581 GCA_964399515.1 uncultured Mycobacteriaceae bacterium
TGGGCTTCATCACGCCGCTGACCCACAATTTCTGTGAAAGCTGCAACCGGGTGCGGCTGACCTGCACCGGCACCCTGTATATGTGCCTGGGCCAGGATGACGCGGCCGATCTGCGCGCCGTCTTGCGCTCCAGCGAGGACGACCGGGATCTGGACATCGCCCTGGACGAGGCGATCGCGCGCAAGCCCAAGGGCCATGACTTCGTGATCGGCCGCCGGCGCGGCCGCGCCACCGCCCCGGCCGTGGCCCGCCATATGAGTGTGACCGGCGGGTAAGGCGCGGGCGGCCTGCCCGGCTTGGGGCGCGCTACTGCCCGGCCAAAGTCGGCCGGGGGTCGGCGATTTCAATCTGGTGGGCGTAGGTCAGCCCGTCGGAAATGGTCACCCGCTTGAAGCCCATCAGCCGCAGCAGGTCCAAAAACGTGTAGTGGTCCTCGACCTGGTTGGCCACGAACATTTCACTGCCCCGCGCGATGGCGGTCATCCGGGCCAGGAACCCCCGCGCCTGATACAGCGACGCGATCGCCCCTTGCCGCTGGGCCATGATGATCAGCTTGTCATGGTCGTCGCCCTTGGTGAACAGCGCCACTTCGGGCGGGTAGTCCCGCTTGAGCTGTTGCTGGGCCAGGCCGACCACGAAGCCGATGCGGCGCAAACCGTCACTGTCGGGCAAGATCGGCGCCCGGGCCTGGTACTGTTCCTGGGAGGTCAGCGGCGGGTAGTAATACCCCTCATGGTGCGGGTCGGCACCGGCGGCCTGGGCCGACGGCGGCAAGGACAGGGAAACCACCACGGCCGCCAAGGCCAACACGTCACGCACCATCATGATCGATCTCCCCAGGGTTCGGTCGTAAACCTACCTTCGCCACCACGGCCGCCACTGTGACAGAGCCCATGCCCGACGACGAGCCCTCCTTCCCCAAAGACCGGATCGCCTTCGTCGCCGCCCGCACGCCCGAGGCGGCAGCGGCGCAAGCCCATCTGTGTGACCGCTATGGCTGCGTCGAGCCCGGTGCCGCGGCGGTGATCGTCGCCCTGGGCGGCGACGGCCACCTGTTGGAAACCCTGCACGCTACGCTCGACCAGCCGAAGCCGGTGTTCGGGATGAATTGCGGGTCGGTCGGCTTCCTGTTGAACGACTATCGGGACGAGGGGCTGATCGCCCGGCTGGACCACACCCAACGGGTGACCCTGCACGCGCTGCGCATGACCGCCGACCGAGCGGACGGCACCACCACCACGGCGCTGGCGCTGAACGAGGTGTCACTGCTGCGGGAGACGCGGCAGGCCGCCAAGCTGCGCATCTCGGTCGACGGCGTGGTGCGGCTGGAGGAGTTGATCTGTGACGGTGCGCTGGTGGCCACGCCCGCCGGCAGCACCGCCTACAACCTGTCCGCCCACGGCCCGATCATCCCCCTGGGGGCCGAAATCGTGGCGCTGACGCCGATCTCCGCCTTCCGGCCCCGGCGCTGGCGCGGCGCCCTGGTGCCCGCCCGGGCCCGTATCACCTTCGAGGTGCTGGAGCCCGGCAAACGCCCGGTCTCGGCCGTCGCCGACTACACCGAGGTCCGGGACGTGACGCGCGTGACGGTTGAGGAAGACCGGGCGGCCACCGCCGCCCTGCTGTTCGACCCCGACCACGGGCTGGAGGAACGAATCCTGAAGGAACAGTTCCAGCCTTGAGGGGCCCCCTCAGATCAACTCGGCGTCGGTGATGATCTCGACCAGGGCCGGGCCGTCATGGGACAGGGCCTTGGTGAGGGCTGGCTCCAGGTCGGCCTCGGCCTCCACGCGGATACCCAGGCCGCCGCACAGGCGGGCATAGGCGGCGAAATCCGGGTTGGTCAGGCCGGTTTGCCAGACCGGCCATTCGCCCGCGCGCTGTTCCTTGGAGATCTTGCCCAGTTGCCGGTTGTTCAGCAGCACATGGCAGATCGCCATGTTGTCCTTCACACACGTGTTGAACTCCCCCATGTACTGGCCAAAGCCGCCGTCCCCGGAGACGGAGACCACCTTGCGGCCCTTGAGCTTGGGGAAGTCCTGGGTGGCCGCCCAGGCGCCCATGGCGGCGGGCAGGGAAAAGCCGATCGAGCCCAGATACCCTGACATCAGCACCGCCTGGCCGTCACATTCGAAGTACCGACCGAAGGAATAGGTGTTGTTGCCGACATCGACCGGGATCACGGCATCGGCGGGCACCAGCCGGCTCATCGCCTCGAACACGGTGGCGGAATTCAGCCCCTCCCTGCGCGTGTCGGCCCGGCGGCTGGCCTTTTCCTCCCGCCACAGCCGCCAGCGTTCGGCAACCTCGCCGCGCTGGTCGAGGCCGGCCAGATCGTCCGGCAGCGCCACTTGCAGGGCCTTGGCGGTCACCGCCACCTCACCCCAGACCGGCACCTCGACCGGGTGGAACTTACCCAAGGCCATGCGGTCGAAATCGACCTGGATGATGCGTTTGTAGGGTGCGATGCCGGTGTGGTTGGAAAAGCTGGCGCCGAACACGATCAGCAAATCGGCCTCGTTCATGAACCAACTGGCGATCGGCGTGCCGGACCGGCCCAGCACGCCGGCGGCCAGCGGGTGGCTGTCGGGGATCTGGCCCTTGGCCTTGAAGGTGGTCAGCACCGGGGCCGACAGCCGCTCGGCCAGGGCCGTGATCGGACCCATGGCCCCCCGGGCGCCGTAGCCGACCACGATCGCCGGCCGCCGGGCCTCCTCGATCAGCTCGGCCGCCTCCTCGATCACCATGTCGGGCGGGGTGATGAACGGCGACGCGATGCGCCCCTCCGGCCCGCCCGGCTTGGCATCGGCAGCCGCCGGCACGGTTTGCACCTCGTCCGGGAAGATCAGATGGGCGACATCCCGGTTCACGATGGCGTTCTTGCATGCCAGCGTCATCAGCTCCGCGTGGCGGCTCTCGGTCAGCACGGTTTGGCTGAACACCGTGACGGCCGAGAAGGCACTGGCCAGGTCGATCTCCTGGAACGCGCCGGGGCCCAGAACCTGGGTGTCGACCTGCCCGGAGAGCGCCAAGGCCGGGGCGCGATCGACCCGGCAATCCCACAACCCGGTCAAGAGATTGGTCGCCCCCGGCCCGGCTATGGTCAGGCAGGCCGCGGGCTGGCCGCTCAGCTTGGCATAGCCCGAACAGGCGAACGCCGCCGCCCCCTCATGCCGGATGCCGTGATAGGACAACGTGCCGGCTTCGGCCTGGCGGCGCAGGGCCTCGGCCAGGCCCAGGTTGGAATGACCGACCATGCCGAACACCCGCCGGATGCCCCAATTGACCATGGTCTCGGCCATGACGTCGGACACGGTTCGGGCGTCCTCCGCCTCCTTGGGCACGCCGACATAGAGCTGGCCGTCGTCGCGCAGCTCGACCGGGAACATCTCCTGGCCGGTATCCTCATGGCCGCCCGGCGGCTTGCCGGTCAGCGGGTCGAAATCCCATCCGTGCCAGGGGCACCGCAGCCAGCACTGCCCCTCGACCCCGTCCTCGATCGACCCCTCGCCCAACGGCCCGCCCTGGTGCGGGCAGCGGTTGTCCATGGCGGCGAACCGGCCCTGGAAATGGACCAGGGCCAGGGATTTGGTCCCCGCCGTCACGGTCTTGACCCGGCGTTCGGGCAACGCGTCGGGGCTGCCGACCGGGAACCACTGCAACTCGGTCTCGGTATCGGGGGCATCGGGCATGGGGGCGGCTCCGGGCGGTGGGCGGGTCACGGGTGCGTGAGCATAAAGCCTTGGCGAGGGAGGCCAAGATCAAACGCCAACACGGGGCCCCGCCCATGCCCTGGCCCGCGCTGGCGGCCACTCCGGTCCACCTATTGGCAGATATTGCCCGTAACGCACATTTATGCTATAGGCACGCCCGAAACAGGACAGCACCGCACGGGGTGCGCGGCCGGGGAAAAGGGCACGGAGAATGGCACACACTCAGAAAAAACGCTTGGTGGTCTGCTGTGACGGCACATGGCAGGTTCTGGACAAGGCCAAGCCGACCAACGTGCAACGGATCGCACAAATTACCGCCCTCCAGGACGAGGCCGGCGTCCAGCAGAGTGTCCATTACGATGCCGGCGTCGGCACCGGCAACCGGGTCGACACGCTGCTGGGCGGCGGTTTCGGCGCCGGGCTCGACCGCGAAATCCGCGAGGCCTACCGGTTCCTGTGCGCGAACTATTGCCCGGGCGACGAGATCTTCCTGTTCGGCTTTTCCCGCGGCGCCTATACGGTGCGCGCCCTGGGCGGGCTGATCAACACGGCCGGTATTCTACGCCGGGAGGCGATCCTGGAAACCACCACGGCGATGAAGCTGTATCGCAACCGAAAGGTCAAACCGGACGACGACAAGGCCAAGGATTTCCGGAGCCAATACGGGGTCGGTAATCCAGCCGTGCCGACGCCAATCCACTTCCTGGGCTGCTGGGACACGGTCGGTGCGCTCGGCATTCCCAACATCATCCCTTGGTTGCCCATCGATACGATCTCCAGGCGGAAGATGGAATTCCTGAACACCGATTTGGGCCCAGGCATCAAGCACGCCCGGCATGCCGTGGCCGTCGATGAGCGGCGTAGCGCCTTTCTGCCGACCCCGATGACCGGCAACGGTGTGACCGAGCTGAAGCAGCTGTGGTTCCCGGGTGACCATGGGGGCGTCGGCGGCGGCTCGAAACCCCATGTCGGGCTGTCCGACGGCGCGCTGGTCTGGATGGCGGACGAGGCCAAGGCCGCCGGGCTGGCGATCAACCAGCACCTTCTGAACGCCATCGCCAAGCCGGACCCGACCATCCCGCTGAAAACCAAGATCAAATGGATCTACCAACTGCCGCGTCCGGACGACCGCAAAGGGCCGGACAGCGCCGCTGACGTCCACGCCAGCACCAAGGAGCGGATCACCAAACGCCAAGACTACCGCCCCCGCACCCTGGCCAAGCTGCGGTTGTGGTAGCCCGCGGGGGCATGAACGGCGGGTTTGTCCCGCTTGCCGTCGAAAACCGGTTCTTGAGCAGCGATTCGGCGCGGCACACTTCGTTCCGATCTGCCGTTTCCCGGAGCCGCCATGCCCCGCACCACCCGTGCCGCCGTCTGCCATGCGCACAACACTCCGCTCCGGATCGAGGCGGTCACCTTGCGCGATCCTGGCCCTGGGGAGGCTTTGGTGCGCCTGGGCGCGTGCGCGATCTGCCATTCGGACATCACCTATCTGGATGGCGGCTGGGGCGGGGAACTGCCGGCGATCTATGGCCATGAAGCCGCCGGCACCATTGAGGCGCTGGGGCCGGGCACCCGCGGCTACCGGCCGGGGGACCGGGTGCTGGTCACCCTGATCCGGGCCTGCGGCGGCTGTGTCTCCTGCGCGGGCGGCCAGCCGGCCCTGTGCGGCACCCCCAACGCCGAGGATTACGCGCCGCCGATCACCCTGGCCGATGGCGGGCCGGTCAAACAGGCGATGAGCTGCGGCGCCTTCGCCGAGGCGGTGCTGGTCCATGTCAGCCAGCTGGCGGTCCTGCCCGCCGACATGGCGCTGGACGCCGCCAGCCTGCTGGCCTGCGGCGGCATCACCGGCATCGGGGCGGCGGTCAACACCGCCCGGGTGCGGCCCGGCCAGACCGCGGTGGTGATCGGGGCCGGCGGCGTCGGGCTGAACACCGTCCAAGGGTGCCGCATCGCCGGGGCCGCCCGGATCATCGCGGTC
Source organism: uncultured Mycobacteriaceae bacterium (assembly GCA_964399515.1). Lineage (GTDB taxonomy): Bacteria > Pseudomonadota > Alphaproteobacteria > DSM-16000 > Inquilinaceae > CAYNRD01. The sequence continues at coordinate 5,698 of CAYNRD010000019.1, forward strand.
GACCTGCTGGCGGACAAGCTGGACGCGGCGCGGGAGTTCGGCGCCACCCACGGTGTCTTGGCCACCAAGGACACCCCTTGGGACACGGTCAAGGCCCTCACCCACGGGCGGGGGGCCGATTATGTCTTCGTCACCGTTGGTGTCGCCCGGGTGTTCCAGACCGCCCAGACCTATCTGGCGCCGTCCGGTCGGCTGGTGGTGGTCGGCATGCCGCCGACCGGGGCCAAGACCGAGCATGAGCTGGGCGACCTGGCCTTCGCCGGCCAGGGCTTTCTGGGCAGCAAGATGGGCGATGTGGTGCTGGCCCGGGACGTGCCCTGGATGGTCGATCTGTACCAGCAGGGCCGGCTGAAGCTGGATGAGATGATCTCCCGCCGCTGGCCGCTGGAGGAGATCAACGCCGCCATCGCCGACACCAAGTCGGGCGCCGCCCGCCGCAACGTGATCGTGTTCCCGCCATGACCCTGCAAGTCCTGGATCTGTTCGTGGTCCAGCCGCCGCCGCCCGGTTGGGGCGGGCGCTATTGGCTGATCGTCAAGCTGACCACCTCGGACGGCATTGTCGGCTATGGGGAGTGCTACGGCGCCTCGGTCGGCCCGCGCGCCATGGCTGCCGTGATCGCCGATGTCTTCGAACGGCACATGGCCGGTACCGACCCCCAGAGTGTCGAACTGATGTTCCGCAGGGCCTATTCCGCCGGCTTCACCCAGCGCCCGGATCTGACAGTGATGGGGGCGTTCTCCGGCCTGGAGATTGCCTGCTGGGACATTTTGGGCAAGCGCCATGATCGGCCGGTCTGGGCGCTGCTGGGCGGGCTGATGAACCAGCGGGTGCGATCCTATACCTATCTGTATCCGCTGGACCATCAGGACATGGCCAGCTTCTGGTCCTCGCCCGACGCGGCGGCGGAGAGTGCGGCCCGGATGGTCGAGCTTGGCTTCACCGCCGTGAAGTTCGACCCCGCCGGGCCGTACACCTTGCGCGGCGGCCACATGCCGGCCATGGCCGATATCAGCCAATCGGTGGCGTTCTGCCGGGCGATCCGGGCGGCGGTGGGAGACCGGGCGGATCTTCTGTTCGGGACCCACGGCCAGTTCTCGACGGCGGGCGCCATCCGCCTGGGCCAGGCGCTGGAGCCGTTCTCACCGCTGTGGTTCGAGGAGCCGATCCCCCCCGACGCGATCGGCGAAATGGCCAAGGTGGCGGCGGCCGTCCGCATCCCGATCGCCACCGGCGAGCGGCTGACCACCAAGGCGGAATTCGCGCCCCTTCTGGCGGCGGGCGCGGCCAGCATCCTGCAGCCGGCGACCGGACGCTCCGGGGGCTTGTGGGAGACCAAGAAGATCGCGGCGCTGGCCGAGGCCCATAACGCGCAGCTGGCGCCGCACCTCTATGCGGGGCCGGTGGAATGGGCGGCCAACATTCATCTGGCGGCCTCCATCCCCAACCTGCTGATGGCCGAGACCATCCAGACCGGCGGCGCCTTCCACCAGGCCCTGATCAAGCACAGCATCGTGTGGGAGGACGGCTTCATCCACGCCCCCACCGCACCCGGCCTGGGCATCGACTTCGACGAGGATCTGGCGCGCCAACACGCCTACACCGGCGACCGGCTGCATCTGGAAATGCAAGAAGCCCCGTGCGACTACCAGAACCCGAACACTTTCGAAGGCGGCGCGCCGTCGTCCGAGCGCGGCTAGATGTTTAGGCGATCGCCGCGAACACCCGGTCCAGGTCCAGCGACAGGCCGGGCGGGTCCAGCGCCACCGTGCCGCCGTGGCGGACGGTGACGATCGGCGAGATCCCGTCGGCCGTCTCATGCCGGCGATAATGGACCAGCACCGGTTTTTCGTCCGTGCCCAACCCAAACGCGTTGACCACCAGGTAATGGGCCAAGGACGGCAGCCGGAAATACCGCTCCAGCTTGACCGAGACATCCCGGGCGGCGGTCGATGGCGAGGCAACCTCAACCACGATCACCGCGTCGGTCAGGGAGGTGCGGTTCAAATCGCCCAGATCGCCACAGACCACCAAGCCGTCGGGTTCGAACCGGGTCAAGGCATCGATGTCGGTCGCGACGCCATCCGGCAAATAGGTGCAAGGCAGGCCATGTGTCTCGATCTGGTCGCTGAACTGCCGGCCGATTTGGTGTTTCAAGATGCCATGGGCGACCCGTTCCGCCGCCATGGCGATCACACGCCCGTCCTGTAGCTCGTAGCGATCACCCTCGGGCCTCGTCTGGCACCAAGCCTCGAACGCGGCCAGCGAGTCGAATCGAAGCGGGGGTTTCAGTGTGGTGACCATAGCGGAAGAACCATAGCACACCCGGCTTGGCCCCCGTCATGGGCTGTTCAGCCGTTGCGCGACACGCTCTATCCCGGCGATCGCGAAGCGGCTGGCGGGGGTGGTGTGCGCCCACAGCATGGAAACCGTCCAGGCGATGTCCCGATCGAAGGGCATTGGGTACACGGCACAGCCGGCCCGGGCCGCCAGGGCATCCGCGATGCTGGCCGGCATGGCGGCCAGGTAATCGGTTTGGGCGATGATGTCCGGGATCACGGTGAACTGGCCGACGGTCAGCGCCACCCGCCGCTGCAAGCCCAAGGCCCGCAGCCGGTCATCGACCGCCCCCTGGGCATCGCCGCGCAAGGTCATCAAGACGTGGGGCAACTGGGCGAACCGCTGCACGCTCAGCCCCGCCGCCAGGGCCGGATGCCCCCGGCGCGCCACGCACACCAGGCTGTCCCGGTAAAGCAACCGATGGTGGAACCGTGCCGGCGGGTCCGCGAACACGCCGATCGCCCCATCCAACGCCCCCCGATCCAGCGCCCCGAACACGGTGTCCTTGTCCATGGGGCGGAAGCGGAAGTCGAAGCCGGGGGCGGCAGCGCTGAAATGCCGGGCGATCGCCACGCCCAGTTGCAGGACCACCACATCGGCGGCGGCGAGGGTGATTTCGGCCCGGGCGGTGTCGGGGTCGAAGGCCGGCTCCGGCACCATGGCCGCTACGATCAGGGCCAGGGCCTGTTGCACCTGGGGCGCGATGGCATGGGCCTTGTCGGTCGGCACCATGCCGGCCGGCGTGCGCAGGAACAGCTGATCTCCCGTGACATCCCTGAGCCTACCCAAGGCGTTGCTGACCGAAGGCTGCGCCAGCCCGATCGCCCGGCCGGCGCGGGTCACGTGCCGCTCCCGATACAAGGCGTCGAACACCTTCAGCAGATTGAGGTCCAGGGCTTTGATATTCATGAAATCAATTATCTATATAATAGTAATCCATTTTAAAGATCAACAGGGCAGCGCCATCTTCCCATCGACACCGGCCACGCGGCCGAACCCACACCTTGGAGAGATCCCCATGACCAATCCCGTCGAAACCGCCCTAAGGGGCACGCGTATCGTCGTGGTCGGCGGCGGCAGCGGCATCGGCAAGGCGGTCGCGCGCCAGGCCGCCGGGCTGGGGGCGACGGTGACCATCGCCAGCCGAAGCGCCGACAAGCTGACGGCCGCCGCCGCCGAGATCGGCCCGGCGGTGACCCCCGCACCGGTGGACATGACCGACGCGGACGCGGTCACCGCCTGGGCCCAGGGGTTGGGGCCGGTCGATCACCTGGTGATCACCGCGTCCTCGGCGGCGCGCGGGCCGTTCGCGGAATTGCCGACGGCGGATCTGCGCGGGATGTTCGACGCCAAGTTCTTCGGCCCCTATCTGGTGGCGCGTCAGGTGCTGCCGCATTTGGCCGGGGGGGGGTCGGTCACGCTGTTCTCCGGCGCGTTGAGCCGCCGGCCCGGCGCCGGCACCAGCGGCCTGGCGGCGGTCAACGCGGCGGTGGAGGCTTTGGGGCGCGGCCTGGCGGTGGAGCTGGGTGCCCGGGCCCGGGTCAATACCCTCTCCCCCGGCATGGTCCGTTCGGACGCCTATGCCGGCATGCCGGAAGACCAGCGGGAGGCGATGTTCGCGGGTGTGGGGTCATCCCTGCCGGTGGGCCGGGTTGGCACGGTCGAGGAGATCGCCAGCGCGGTGATCATGGCGATGTCGAACGGGTTTATAACCGGTACCGTCCTGGACATCGACGGCGGCCACCTGATCGCGTGACGCGCGGTCAGGCGACGGTGGCGAAGACCCGGTCCAAGTCCAGTGACAGGCCGGGCGGATCCAACGCCACCGTGCCGCCGTGGCGGATGGTGACGATCGGCGAGATCCCGTCCGCCGTTTCATGCCGGCGATAGTGGACCAACACCGGCCGCTCTCCCGTTTCGGCTTCAAGCGCATCGAAAACCAGGTAATGGGCCAGCGACGGCAGCCGGAAATAGTGTTCCAGCTTCGTGGTCGGGTCCCGGGACGCGGTCGAGGGCGACAGCACCTCGACCACGATCACCGCGTCCTCCAAGGACAACCGGTTGCCGTCCCCCAGATCCCCGCAGGCGACCAAGCCGTCCGGCTCCAGCCGGGTGTTCCGGCCGATCGCGGTCGCCATGCCATCGGGCAAATACTCACAGGACACGCCGCGTTGGCGCAGGTCCAAGGTCAACTGCAGGCTGACTTCGTGTTTTAAGCGGACATGGGTCAGGCGTTCGGCCGCCATCGCGACCACCACGCCCTCGATCAACTCATACCGTTCTTCCTCGGGCCGGGTCAGGTACCAAGCCTCGAACGCGGTGACGGTGTCGAACAGGGGCAGGGATTTCAGGGCAGTGTCCATGGTCGCCCCAGATTATCAGAATTCGATCCGGCGATCACGCCTCGACGCCAGCGAAGGCGACGCCGGACAGCTTGGCCATCTCAGGCTTCCAGGTCACCAGATCGTCGGGCGTGAAGTCGCTCAAGGATCGGTGGCCGCAGGCCCGGGCCAGCACCTTCATCAGTTCCACCGACCCGTCCAGGAACCGGGCCAGGCGGTGCGCGGATTGCTCGACCACCAGACGGGCGCGCAGCCCCGGCTTTTGGGTGGCGATGCCGACCGGGCAGTTGTTGGAATGGCAGGCGCGCATGGCGATGCAGCCGATCGCCTGCAGGGCGCTGTTGGAAATCGCCACCGCGTCGGCGCCCATGGCCAGGGCCTTGGCGAAGTCCGCGGGCGTGCGCAGGCCGCCCGTGATCACCAGGCTGATGTCGCGCCGGCCCAGCCGGTCCAGATGCCGGCGCGCCCGGGCCAGGGCCGGGATGGTCGGCACCGAGATGTGGTCCCGGAAGATCAGGGGTGCCGAGCCGGTACCGCCGCCGCGCCCGTCCAGGATGATGTAATCGACCCCCACATCCAGGGCGGCGTCGATGTCCTTTTCGATGTGCTGGGCCGACAGCTTGTAGCCGATCGGGATGCCGCCGGTCCGGTCCCGGACCTGGTCGGCGAAGTCCCGGATGTCGGAGACCGAGCCCCAGTCCGGAAACCGGGACGGGGAGATGGCGGCCTGCCCCGCGTCCAGGCCGCGCACCTGGGCGATCTTGGCCGTGACCTTGTCACCCGGCAAATGGCCGCCGGTGCCGGTCTTGGCCCCCTGGCCGCCCTTGAAGTGGAACGCCTGCACCCGGGCGAGCTTATCCCAGTCAAAGCCGAACCGTCCCGACGCCAGCTCGTAGAAATAGCGGGAATTGGCCTGTTGCTCCTCATCCAGCATGCCGCCCTCGCCGGAGCAGATGCCGGTGCCGGCCAGTTCCGCCCCCCGGGCCAGGGCCAGCTTCGCCTCCTCCGAGAGGGCGCCGAAACTCATGTCCGAGACGAACAGCGGGATCTTCAGCGTCAGGGGTTTTTGGGCGGTCTTGCCGATCACCACCTCGGTCGCCACCGGCTCCTCGTCCAACAGCGGCATCTGGTAAAGCTGGGCGGTGACGATTTGCAGATCGTCCCATTTCGGCAGGACATCGCGCGGCACCCCCATGGCGTCGGACGGGCCGTGATGGCCGGTGCGCTTTAGCCCGTGCTTGGCCAACTCCTGGATCAGGCCGTTGGCGTCTTCCTCGGCGATGCCGTGGCTTGGGTCCTGGTACAGGCCCAGGTATTCGTCCCGGCGGTAGGGTTGCGGGTGATCGGCGGCGAAGGCGGCGACCGCGGCTTCATCCACCCACACCTGGCCGTCCTCGACCCACGCCTCGAACCGGGGCAGCGCCTCCTCGTTGTTGTATTCGCTGATGCCGGTATCCAGGCGGAAGTCCCAGCCATGCACACCGCAGATCAGGTTCTCCCCCTCCACATATCCGTCGCTCAGCAGCGCGCCCCGGTGCGGGCAGCGGCCGTAATAGACCGACACCCGGTCGTCATGGCGGACCACCACCAGATCAATGCCGGCGACAAGGGCGTAGGCCGGCTGGCGGTCTTGCAAGTCATCCCAGCGGGCGATGGCGCGGTTGGTCATGGTCCTGGTCCTTCCCTGCAATCTTGGATCGGATGATCGCCCGAGCATCCCGGCACCGCCGGTGCGCAGCCCAGGGCGACCGCGCCTCGCCGCGGCGCGAGTCCGCTCACACCCGCTCCCTTTCGTTAGGCGATAGCACGAAACACGGCCGTCGAAAGCCGCGCGTCAAGCCGCAACCCCGGTAACGCGCCGACGCCAACCACCAGCCCCCCCATCCAGCGCCCCGCCGGGCCCCGCGTCGTCCCCGAATCCGCATCCCCCGGGCTCGGGGACAGAATTCCGTATTCCCTTTCGCCGCCGGAGTTTTGGATTAGCGTGAGGCCAAATACTTTACCCCGGAAAACCCAAGCAGAATGCCTTTATCGAGAGCTTCAACGGGCGGCTGCGCGACGCGCTGCTGAACGAGGAGGTCTTCGACAGTCTCGACCACGCAAGGCGCCTCTTGGCCCGATGGAGACACGACGACAACCATATCCGACCCCACTCGGCCTTGGGCAATCTGGCGCCCGCGCAAGCGCGCCGGGCGCTTGAGC
>CAYNRD010000020.1:0-6222 GCA_964399515.1 uncultured Mycobacteriaceae bacterium
GGTCTGGGCGCCGTGGGTCTGGCGCCAGCGGGTGCGTGTGGTGCCCAGGGCCTGGATGCTGAACCTGCTGCGCTGCGTGTGCGGCTTCGCGGCATTCTCCTGCTTTCTGACCGCCTCCAGCCTGCTGCCGATCGCCGACGCGGTGGCGATCAGCTTCGGCGTGCCGCTGATCATGGTGGTGACCAGCGTGCTGTTCCTGGGTGAGACGGTGCGCTGGCGGCGCTGGACGGCCACCGCCCTGGGCTTCGTGGGCGTGCTGGTGATCCTGCGTCCCGGCCTGCAGGCCTTCGACCCCAACTACCTGATCTCCCTGGCGGGGGTGGCGCTGGCCGGCACCGCCGTCACCTCCATGAAGCGGCTGACCCGGGACGAGGCGGTCTCGACGCTGATCTTTTCGTTCTGCCTGTTTTCGGTCGTCCTGGCGGCGCCGGCCACGATGCTGCTGGCCAGCTGGCCCCAGGGCGCGGGCTGGGTGTGGCTGCTGGGCCTGGCCAGCCTGAACGTGGTCAGCCAGTTCCTGTTCGTCGCCTCCTTCCATGCCGGCGACGCCAGCGTGATCGCACCGGTGGATTACTCCCGCATGGTGGTCTCCGCCGGCCTGGCATGGGTGCTGTTCGCCGAGGTTCCGGACCTCTGGACCTTGGTGGGTGCTGGCATCATTATCGGCGCCACCTTGTATATCGGCCTGCGTGAGGCCCGGCGGGTCTGACCCGCGGGCGGGCCCGGCCGACCACCACCCTCCCCGCCCTGTCCCATCCCCGTCACGCCAGTGGAGTTTCCCCCCATGACCAAGGCCCTGGAAACCGTCCAAAGCCATGCCTGCTTCGGCGGCACCCAAACCGTCTATCGCCATGATTCCGCCGCCACCGGCACCGCCATGGAATTCGCGGTCTACACCCCGCCCCAGGCCAAGCACGGCCCGGTGCCGGTGCTGTGGTACCTGTCGGGGCTGACCTGCACCTGGGCGAATGTGACCGAAAAGGCCGGCGCCCAGCGTTGGTGTGCCCAGCACGGGGTCATGCTGATCTGCCCGGACACCAGCCCGCGGGGCCTGGACCTGCCCGGTGAGCACGACAGCTATGACTTTGGTTCCGGTGCCGGGTTCTATCTGGATGCCACGGTCGCCCCCTGGTCGGACCATTACCGCATGTACAGCTATGTCACCCAAGACTTGCAGGAGATCCTCAACGGCCAGTTCGCCGCCACGGCCGACGCCACCCGCCAGGCGATCACCGGCCATTCCATGGGTGGCCACGGCGCCCTGACCATCGCCCTGAAAAACCCGGGCATTTACAAGAGCGTGTCCGCCTTCTCACCGATCGTGGCGCCCAGCACCGTGCCCTGGGGCCAGAAGGCGTTCGGCGGCTATCTGGGGTCCGACCGAGCGACCTGGCGGGACTATGACGCCTGTGCGCTGATCGCGGCCCGGGGCTGGCCCCATGGCGAGATCCTGATTGATGTTGGCAACGCGGATCAATTTCTGACTGAGCAGTTGCAACCTGAACGTCTTAACGAAGCCGCAAGGTCTGCAAACCTTCCTTTAACGCTGCGCATGCATAGTGGGTACGACCATAGCTACTACTTCGTTGCCAGCGTGATCGGGGACCACGTCGCCCATCACGCCCACGCGTTGGGTAGCGCATAACCAGGATCGCCGGTCGGTGCCAATGCACCGGGCCGGCCTCTGTGAAGGAAGCGTTCACCATGACTGGGCATGTGCACATCAACCGTCCGGTGCCGCTGGCGCGGACATCCGAGATTCGCATGCCGCTGTTGGAGCTGCCGGCGGAGCGGGATTTATGGACCGTGTGGCACACCGCCACCCAGGTCTGCCACATCCACAACAAGGCGTTCCCCGCCCAGGCCGACATCGAGCTGACCTTGCTGCGCAGCTGCATCGGCCACTTGATGCTGCTGGACGTGGTCGATGGCGGCCGGGACTTCTGGTACCGGCTGTACGGCTCCAACCTGGCCCGGGTGACCGGGCGGGACATGTCGACCCGGTACGTGTCCGAGGAAGCGCCGGAACTGGCGGAATTCCTGGGCCGCATCTATCGGGACGCGGTGGCCGAGCGGGAGCCGATGTTCCTGCGCATGCGCACCACCGGCGCATCGACGGTCAGTGTCTGGGAACGCCTGATCCTGCCCTTGTCCAACACGGGCGACCGCATTGATCAGCTGCTGGTCGGCGCCTTCCCACGCGGCTTCCGCCGGCTGCCGTCCACCTGGGGCTGAGCGGGCCCGGCCAGCCGGCGCCGCGCCCGCAAGCGATCATCCGATCAGCTGCGGGTTCTCCCGGTAGGGGCTGGCCGGATAGGTGCCCAGGATGCGGAAGCTCTCCAGCTTGGTGAAGTGGCGCATTTCCTCGAACGCGGCGGTCACGTTCGGGTCGTCCAGATGCCCTTCGATGTCGGCGTAGAACCGGGCCTGGGTGAAGCGCGGCCCCTTCAGATAGCTTTCCAGCTTGACGATGTTGATGCCGCCGGTGGCGAAGCCGCCCAACGCCTTGTACAGCGCCGCGGGGCGGCTCTGCACCTCGAACACGAAACTGGTCAGATAGGGTTCCGGGTCCACATGGCGCGGGTCCCGCATGGGCTTGGCCGGGTCCTTGGACATGATCACAAAGCGGGTGATGTTGTGCTCCTCGTCCTCGATGTCGCTGGCCAGGATATCGAGCCCGTAGAGCTGGGCCGCGAGCGTGGTGGCGATCGCCGCCTGGCTGGGATCGGCCAGCTCCGAGATCATCTTGGCGGCACCCGCGGTATCCGCCGCCACCATCGGCTCCACCCCCAGCCGACGCAGGCGCCGGGCGCACTGCCCCAAGGCCTGGTGGTGGCTGTGCACCCGGGTGACCGTGTCCAGGCTGGCCCCTTTCAGGCCCAGCAACTGATGGCTGACCCGGTGGAAATGCTCGCCGATGATGGTCAGGCCTGAATCCGGCAACAGACGGTGAATATCGGCGACCCGGCCGGCAACGGAGTTCTCGATCGGGATCATCGCCAGATCGGCCCGGCCGTCATGGACGGCCCGGATGGTATCCTCGAAAGAGGTGCAGGCCAGCGTGGTCAGGTCCGGGTACACCTCCCGGCAGGCCAGGTCGGAATTGGCGCCGTGCCAGCCTTGGAAGGCCACCACATCGGCTTTGACGGACAGGGGCGGGGTCATGGGCACGGGGATCGCTTTTCTTCAACGGGAAACTGGGGTGAGCGTGGCCAGGGCCGCTTCCGCCCGGGCCACGTCCTGGGGGGTATCGACGCCGACCGGCACCGTCGGCACCACCCCGGCATCGATCCGCAAGCCATGGCCCAGGGCGCGCAATTGTTCCAGCTTTTCCCGCCGCTCCAGCGGTGACGGCGGCAGGTTGACGAAGCGGGACAGGGCCGACCGGCGAAAGGCATAGACGCCGATATGATGATACAGCGGCCCCGGGCCGGACGGCACGGGCGCCCGGCTGAAATACAGCGCGCGCCCGGCGCTGGCCCCGGGGGCGATGTCCAGCACCGCCTTGACCACGTTCGGGTCGTCCCGCTCGCCGCTGTCGGTGATTTCCGCCGCCAGGGTCGCGATGTCCGTATCCATGGCGGCCAGCGTGTCCAGTGCGGTGCGCAGGTCCCGGGGTGGGATCGCCGGCAAATCCCCCTGCAGGTTGATCACCGCCCCATAGCGGCCGTCGGGGTCGATCTGGGCCATGGCCAGCTCAACCCGGTCGGAGCCGCTGGGCAGGTCCGGCGGGGTGACCACCACCCGGCCGCCATGGTCGCCGACCACGGCCGCGATCTCGGCATCGCCGGCCGCGACCCAGACCGGGCCCAAATCCGCCTCCCGCGCCCGGGCCATCACCTGTACGATCATCGGCAGGCCGGCGATGGGGTGCAGGGGCTTGTTGGGGAACCGCGCGGCGGCAAGCCGCGTTGGGATGACGATCACAGCGCGCATCGGCGCTCAATACCAAGGGCGGGGCCGATTGCAACAGGCTTGCGGCATTGGTGCCCTTGCACGGGTTTCGTCAAAGGCTTAGACCAGATATCAGGGTACCATTGACACGCTCGACAAGGCCCAGCGGGGCCAATGGACTTCCATGGAACAGAATAAGATTTTCGCGGCCATCGTCTTGGCCGGCCTGATCGCGGTGATCGCCAACCAGCTTGGTGGCGCGCTGGTGTATGTCGAGGAGCTGGAGGTGGCGGCCTACCGCCCGGAAGGTTTGGCGACGGCCGAGGGCGACGGTGCGCCCGAGGAGCCGGCCGGGCCGCCGCCGGTCGCGGCCTTGCTGGCCAGCGCCGACCCGTCGGAGGGGGAAGCCAATTTCCGGGCCTGCGCGTCCTGCCATTCCGTCGATCCCGGCGGCGCCAACCGGGTCGGCCCGGCGCTGTGGGGGGTGTTCGGCCGGCAGATCGCCGGCGTGGACGGCTTCAATTATTCCGACGCGCTGGAAGGCCATGCGACCGAGGATGGCGCCGGCGTTTGGAACGTCGCGGAGCTGAACGGGTTCTTGTGGAGCCCGCGCGAATGGGTGCCCGGCACCACCATGGCCTACCGCGGCATCCAGAATGATCAGGACCGGGCGGACATGATCGCCTATCTGAACTCCCTGGCCGAGAGCCCCGCACCGCTTGAGGCCGAGGTCGCGGCGGCACCGGAGCCGGTCGAGACCACCGAGCCGGCGGAGACCGCCGAGGCGTCGGAGCCGGCCGAAACCACCGAGCCGGTTGAAACCGCCGAGGCGCCGGCCCCGGCCGAGACCGCCGAGCCAGTGGAAACCGCCGAGGCGCCGGCCCCGGCCGAGACCGCCGAGCCTGTGGAAACCGCCGAGGCGCCGGAGCCGGCCGAGACCACCGAGCCTGTGGAAACCGCCGAGGCGCCGGCCCCGGTCGAGACCGCCGAGGCGACCGAGACCGAAGACGTGGCCGTCGCCCCGGCCGATCCGGTGATCGCCGCACCCGAGATCCCGATCGCGGCCGAGCTGGCCAGCGCCGATGTCGCCGCGGGTGAGGCCGCGTTCCGCGCCTGCGCCGCCTGCCACACCAATACCGAAGGCGGCCGCAACCGGGTCGGCCCAGCATTGTGGGGCGTGTTCGGCCGGGAGATCGCCAGTGTCGAGGGCTTCCGGTACTCCAGCGCCATGATCGAGCATGCCGAGGCCACCGAATCCGGCGTGTGGGACGCCCCACAGCTGGACGGCTATCTGGAAGCCCCGCGCGAATGGGTGCCCGGCACCCGCATGGTCTTCCGCGGCATCGCCGACGACCAGGAGCGGGCCAATATGATCGCCTATCTGAACTCCCTGGCGGCGGAGCCGGCACCGCTGATCCCCGAGGCCGACACCCAAGCCGCGGCACCGGACGCGGCCGCGCCGGCCGAAACCGAACCGGCCGAAACCGAACCGGCTGACGCCGCCGACGCGCCGCAGCCCACTGAAACCGCCGCCCCGCCGGCGGAGCCGGCCGAACCTGCCGCGCCGGCGGAGTCGGCCGAGGCTGCCGCAGAGCCGGAACCCGCTGAAACCACCGCACCGGCGGAGTCGGCCGAGGCTGCCGCAGAGTCGGAACCCGCTGAAACCACAGCACCTGAGAGGTCGGCGGATGTGGCCGATGCCCCCGCCCCGGCCGAGGCAACCGAGGCCGAAGATCTGGCGGCGGCCCCGGCCGAGCCGGAAATTGACACGCCGCAGATCCCGATCGCGGCTGAACTGGCCAGTGCCGACGTCGCCGCCGGCGAGGCCGCCTTCCGTGCCTGTGCCGCCTGCCACACCAATGATGAGGGCGGGCGCAACCGGGTTGGCCCGAACCTGTGGGGCGTGTTCGGCCGGGAGATCGCCGGCGTCGAGGGCTTCCGCTATTCCGGCGCCATGGTCGAACACGGCGAAACCGCCGAGGCTGGGGTATGGAACGCGTTCCAATTGAACGGCTATCTGGAGAACCCGCGTGAATGGGTTCCCCGCACCCGGATGGCCTTCCGGGGCATTTCCGACGACCAGGAGCGGGCCAACATGATCGCCTATCTGAACTCTCTGGCGGCGGAGCCCGCGCCGCTGACAGAATGACCGCATCCCCGGATGACGGGTCCGCCCTGGACCCGGCGTTCCTGGACATTGCCCAGTCGCTGGCCGACCGCGCCGGTGAGATCCTGAAACCCCGGTTTCGGGCGCCGGTCGCGGTGGAAACCAAGGCCGACCGTACCCCGGTGACCGAAGCCGATCGGGCGGTGGAAACCGCCCTGGCG